>DETU01000009.1 GCA_002362175.1 Ruminococcus sp. UBA3280 | reverse complement strand
TTCTATATTTTTTTCAATAATCGCCAAAAGTTTGTTTACTTTCACAAATTAAGGTACTATTTTTTGTTGAAAAAGTAAAATTTATCATTTTTACAAACATGTTTAAGTAAAAGCCTTGCGTTTTTTACTTATAAAACAATCATTCCCCGTCTCCCTGATTAATTTCAGGAAAACGGGGTTAAATTTAAAGACCTATACCTGAATAAACTGTTTTTTGTGGTTCATGTACAACTTCAGCAGGAATACTTTTCTTTTCCTTTGCTTTCGTTTTCAGAGAATCAAGAAAACCGTTTATTATTTCATATTTGTTGTTTACGTTGCATATTATCCCATAACGTCTGAGATATGAGCATACCACATTCAATGACAAGATTTTTTCCTGATATATCATGGAAAGCAGTGTAAAATCAATATCTGTAGGACATTGTTTTTTTTCAAGAAGTTCTGCCATAAGTGAAAAAATGAACGGAGAAAAAGTAATTTCTCCCGACAGACTGTAAGGTGTATCCAAAAAGCTGTAATTATATGATTTTTCACCGTTAAGCTGACCTCTGAGAGCCGATTCAGCGTCCGTATAGTTCTTCCATTCACGTCTCCCCAAATTATACTGAAACTTTGCAAGAATAATATCACTTTTCAAATCTGTTTCATCATCAGGCAAAAGCATAAGATTCATACATGAAGAAATTACACATTCAGCTTCTTTAATATCGTCGGATTCACGGAAAACAAGAGCCATATACGGAATATGTTCATTATTTTTATGACCGGAATCATATGCTTCAAGTATATCTGTAACACTGATTTTGCTGTCGGAAAAATAAACTTTTCCGTTCTTTTTCAATGCACCTTCGGACAAAAACAACCCTTTATCAAATTCGGAAAATTCAAATCCGTAAAGAATACCGTCGGAGTAGCTGATGTAGCGATTCAGGAAAAGACCTGTCTGTTTTTCCAGCTGTTCAAGCATTTCCCTGCTTAAAAGCTTTCCGCTTTCAAAATTAACTTCTGTACATTTTACCGAATATACCATTTATTATCACCGTTCTCCGTCAAAATAGCTTACATCTGTATTTTCATAATTATAGTATCCTGCTTCAGAAAGAGCATATTTCTGACCTGTTTCATCAACTTTTTTCTGAATGAAATAAATACAGAAGCCATAACCGTCCTGTTTTCCTGCCGGAACTGCAATTACAAAATATCCGCTTTCATTGTAATCTGCAAGTTTTCTCTGTGATTCTTCCCAGTTTATTTCACGATTCTCTTTAATGATAGTTTTGAACATTGATTTCAGATTGTCCCTATAAAGTTGAAAATTCATATCTTTTGTCTTTGAAGGTATAGAAAATTCTCTCATCTGACTGCCGTGTCTATTTTTTACACAAAATACTATTTCGTCGAGTTCTCTCTTGACAGGAATATATTTGATAATATTGTCCTTTACAGAAGGAATTTCTTCACCGTCAATATTCTTTACAAATACATCATAAATCTGTCCTGAAAGTCCGTTTTCTGTAATAACTTCCGCACCGATATCCTTATATTTGTAAAGCATATATCTTATACTTCCGTTGATACAGCGTAATTTCAGTGTAAGACTTTCCTGCTGTTCGGAATATTCATTCAGTTTTTCACGAAGTTTCTTTCCCGGAATAAATTCTTTGAGAAGTTCAGTAAAAAGATTTATCTTGCATGATTGTCCCGAAAGACGATAATGTTCAGGATTGTCGGGATTATCGGGAAGAATGTCAATCAGCAGTTTATATATATCACCGTAAATAATTTTACGTATTTCCGTAATGGTGATTTTAAGCTCATTAAAAGGATATTCTCTTTTTTCAAAAATATCGTTTTCATTATAATAAAGATAGTTGCAATTCTTGTCGCCGACAATTTCAAGCTTGTCGTTCTGATTCTCATAAAGCACAACTTTTTCTTCACGGTAAAACATAATTTTCACCTGCTCGGCATAGTGCCATAAATAGTAGAAATTACGCTTTACTTTTACATTTTCAGTTTCGTCCCACCAAAGTTCCTTATCGGCAAACTTTGTCGGCAAAAATTCCTCACATTTTTCATAAAGTTTCTGAAATTTTTCATATACGGATTTACCGTTGTCAATTTCAATAAGCACCTTATTTTCTGATTCAGCGAATACACTGTCATATTCTTCCTGATTTATAAAATTATTTTTCAGTGCAAGCTTTATTTTAATAAGCTGCATAATCTTAAACGTCAAGTTATGTCCGCCAAAAGCCGAATCGCCGTTTGAGAATTTCGTAACTATTCTCATTTTCCGCTGACCCAATGAGTTGTATTTTCCAAAATAGTAGTCACATTCAGCCAAATCAGTAGTACCGCCTCCGCAGTCCACAATAGCAACATTTCCTTCATGTTCCTCATGACCGTTAATGTTCTCAAACTTTTCGGAAACATAGTCAAATATAATAGCACCTGCCTCGTCAATGCTGTCATATGCCGACATAATTTCGTACTTTGGTTCAAACATCTCTTTAAGTTCGGAAATAAATTTGCCTTTCATTTTTACAGGAGCTGTAAAGTGAATCCTCTGGAACTTCACATTAAAATATTCCTGTGCCTGTTCAATGATGAACTGAAGATAAGCCTTTACAATATCTCTTTTCCGTACCTTTATTGTATTGCCTTCCTCGTCGGTAATTTCAATGCTTTTTTCAAAAGAATTATCTTCTTGTATCCAATGTTTCAACTGATAAAATACAGAAGCTTTTGATTCATAGCGACACTGGCGTTCCATTTTTTTAGCATTATATCCAAAATGATAAACAATATTATCTTCATTACTGCAGTCTTTAACGTATACCATTGTAGGACAGCAACTCACCATTTTATTATCATGTGCAGCGTCTGCAAATTCTACCAGTTCAGGTGAATTACCATATTTATTCTTGATTCGATAACTTCCTACAGTCGTATTGCTTGTGCCAAAATCAATACAGAGAACGTTTTCCGTACTTTCAATTTTATTCATGTTGATTCTGACTTCTTTATAATACATTGTTCCCATAGGAGAACCGTCACTGTTTGTTTCAAGCAGAACAATATTAAATGATGATTGATTTTCATATTCGTCATAGTCAATATTATTTCTGTCTGCCGTAAAGTAAAGGAACTTGTCATTTTTATCCTGTTTTTCAAGAACTCCGACAGCTACAACACAAACGCAGTCCTTATCTACAATAAAAACATTTCTTCTGCTTATCTGCTTTCCAAGTTCGTTATACTGTACCCTGAAATCAGTATTTATGGTAATCGGCATATTTTCATAAATAACGGACGACTTGACCTTTATTCTGTTCTCAACTTTCATTCCGTCACGGTATTTTCTGAAAAATTCCTTTGCTTCACTTAGGGTCATTTTTTCGCTTAAATCAGTCGTATCTACAGGCTGTGTCTGCTGTGTTTTCTGTTCTTCTTCCTGTTTTTCTTCCGGCTGTTCCTCTGCTTCAATCTTTGTTTCAGTCACTGCATATACAATATCATACAATTCAAGAAACATTTTCAGCTTGCTTTCCTTGTCCGCACACTCCTCGTCAAGTTCTTCCTCGTCCCATTTTTTTGCTTCCATAATAGCATCGGAGACAAATTTCACGGGCATTTTTCTGTTACGCATTGTTTCAAGAAATTCAAGCTCATTTGAAGGAATTTCAAAATTTCTCAACGTAAAGAATTTTTTTATCTCTTCCCTGTTCAAATCATATGAAGGCTTTTTATTTTCACTGTAAATCATATCTGTTCCCCCTTAAAAAGTTTTTGTAATATCAGCATATACTTCCTTGAAAAGTTCTCCGAGTGCCGACATATCTTCAGCGGTATAGAAAAGAGGTTTTTCACCTTCAAGAGTATTCGCCACAGATACATTATGTGCTATTCCATAACCCCTGTTGCCTTTGCTTCCGATAAAGATAACGGTAACCTTTACATTAGATTCCTCTCTTATCCTCTTCGCAACCGCTTCCGAACGGTCTCCCATATTTGGTGCACCGTCTGTCATAAGGAAAATTATTTTTTCGGATTCTTCCGCTTCAATCAGTTTATTATAACTTCCCTCAATACCTTTCATCATTGATGTACCGCCATATGCCGTCATATTGTCTATCCCCCTGTGAAGCAGGTCTTTATTTCCTGTAACGGAACATATGTCTATAATATTGTCACTGAACGCAGTAATACCCATTTTGTGTACATTTAGGTCAACTATTTCGTCAACCATTTTCATACAGGCTTGCTTTGCCTGTAAAAGAGGTGTTCCCCTCATAGAACCCGAAACATCTATAAGCAAATCAATTGCCATAGGTCTGCACGAAGAAACATCATCATCAAATGCTTCACGGCTTACCTGCAATGACTTTGTACTTCCCGTGTGCAAATCCTTAGCGGTAACAGTAAGCTGTTCGCTTGAATCAAACGAAAATTTAACAGCAATTTCCGGCTCACCTTTCTTTGCTTTCTGAATGTTGTCAAGTACAAAATATCCGTAATACTCATGTTCACTTACATTTTCACAATATTCCTTGTCGGGTGAAGCAAAGTAAACCGAAATTTTAACTTTTTCCTGATTATCATAAGTAGTGGTGTAAATTTCTGTATTCTCACATGGATATGCAGTATTTTTCTTTATAATCTTTGAGAGTTTTCCGCCTGCAACCGAAACACCCATTGACTGTGCAACAAGTCCGCCGATTTTTTCGCCAATAGTTGTCCAGCTGTCAGCCATGATTCCCGCACCCTCAGCAACAGCGGTTGTCTTGTCGCACTGCATTGAGGAACGTATACCTATTTTTCTTTCACAAAGTTCAATTACTGCAGGAATATAACAGCTTCCGCCGACAAGTACAAGATGTGTAATTTCACTTATATCGTGACCTGCTTTCTTAAACTCCCTTATCGATATATCAAGACGTTTTTCAATTCTATCATAAATTCCCTTTGAAAGATTATTGAACTGGTCACGGGTAATTTTATAACGGAGCGTTACAGGTTCATCGTTGTTGTAGCCCTCAATTACGCATAAATCCTGACATATCATTGTATATTCATTACTGCGTGAAAGTTCTTCCTTAGCTTCTCGTGCTCTGTCCCTGAGAGTACCCGTAATAGTTAGATATGTTTCTCTTGACATTTCAGAATTTTCTTCATCAAACAAATCAGCACCTATATCGTCGCCCACTTTATGAAGAAGATACTCATAAATTATCTTGTCAAAATCGTCTCCTCCCAAAGTTCTATCTCCAGCCTGGCTTACTATTTTAGGATTCAGACTTTTATCAAAAGATACAACTGCGGTATCATAAGTACCTCCGCCAATATCAACGACAAACACCATAGAATCGGCAATATCTCCGACGCTTGCAATAGCTGCCGCAACAGGTTCGGGAAGAAGTCCGAGACAGTTAATCCCCGCAAGTTTTGCCGCACGTTTTGTTTCCTCTTTCTGCATACCCGAAAAAGCCGCTGGCACAGTAATTACCGCACATATCTCATCATCCTCATCAAGTTTTAGTTTCTTGATAATACGCTTTTTTACTGTCTTTAAAACCTCCGCACCTACTTCCGTAGGAGTCATGTTAACAGGTTGTCCGTCATTGACAGGCAATTCATAAATCTTCCCCCTGCCCATGTAAGTCTTTGCCGATGTAATGCGGTTCTCCGGACACAGACTTCCCTGTCTGTAAGCGTCAGCACCTACTGTTATTTCCTTTGTATCGGGGTCAAGATAAATTACAGACGGAAGAACATTTCCTGAACCAATAAATTTCAGCATCGTGTTTTTTTCTTTCTTATAGTAACTTACCAGTGTATTTGTAGTACCAAGGTCTATACCAACGTAAATTTTATTTCCCATTTTTTATTGTGTACCTCCATTAATTGCGATTAATTAATATCCGCCTTGCTGGCAGGGTTGGGCATTATCATTGTTGTCTGAATCATTGACACTTGAATCATTTTCATTATCGTCAAAATTATCGACATCTGTATCTTTTTTGTTAGCGTCAGAACAAGGATTTTGCGGACTTTGCGAAGTTTCAGAACTATGTTCATGCTTACTTCCAAACAAATCTTCTTTTGTATCTTCTTTTAAATTGTTGAGAACAGTCTTCATATAATCCTTGTCATCGTCTGAAATACATGAAAAATTATTTTCAGAATCTGAACTGTTATCCCCGTTATCTTTTAGATTTTCAATAGTTTCCTTAATGTCGCCTATTTTTTCCAGTAAAGAACTTATACGTATATCAATCTGATTTTTATCTTCAATCTGCTTTTCAAGCTTACTGATTCTTTCCTTTGCTGTTTTCAGTTCCTCCTGCAAACGCGATTTTTTCTGACCTTTCTGTTCTTCAAGTTTGTTTATCTCTTTCTTTAAACCCTCGTTCTTACGTTCTAATTCACTTATTTTATCACATAAAGATTTATTTTTTTCATAAAGTTCCTCATTATCATCGGACAAATTCTTATTTTCCCTTTCAAATTCAGCATTTGCCCTTTGTAATTCCGTATTGCTTTCTATTGTTGCATTATTGTCAGCATATAATTTGTTTACCTGTTCCTCCAAATCCGAAATATGTTTATTCTTTGCCATCAGCATTGCCGACTGATTTTTATTTTCAGCCGAAAGTTCACAGCCTATTTCACTAAGCTTAATAATAACTTTTTTAAGGTCTGTAAGCTTTTCGTCCATACTTATCTTTGACATACATCATTCTCCTTGTTTAAAATTTCCTGAATCTTCTTTAAACTGTCCGATTTGTTTCCGTCGCTTTCTTTGAGTTCACGGTAATCACTCTCAATCTGTCCGATAATGCTGATACTGATATTTTCGAGATTTTTAATATCTTCTATTGTATATTTTTCCATATTACACCTCCGTTCTTAGTTTAAGGGACGGCTCTGTTATTTCGTACTCATCATCTTTCATCTGCATTGTTTCCATAATAAGACCGTCTTTTGTCTGTGAAAGCCTCATGTATATTGAATCTGTATCATATAATGTACTGTTCAGTTCAAAAAATCCTGCATAAAGTACACCCTCGTCTGTAATTTTTGCACGTCGGGTATTATTAAGCGTCTGATAAATTCTGATTTTCCAGTTGTTCTTTTCAAGATAATCAACACTTATCCGTTTACGTTTTCCTTTGGCGGAATAAAACGTATTTCTGTTAAGAACAATTTCAAAATCCTTTCCGAAGTCCACACCAATTGACATAGGTAATGAATTTTGGATTTCCATTTCCTCATTTACGTAATTTATCGCACCCAAAGCAACCGAATTATAAATAAAATCATCTTCTTCAGGGTCGCCGACAAGTTCCGCATTTTCAAAATAATCTTCTGTTTTCTCACGAAACCACTCAATCCGTGAAGAACCGCCAATCATAACAATCTGCGTTATGTCGTCCGCTTCAACACCCTCGTCCACGGATTCAAGCATTTCTTCCGTAAGATTTTCTATCTTTTCCCATATACCACACTTTTCAAGCATATTATTTATATTTACCTGTTTCAGCACGACTTTCTCACCAAAAAACACATCATCTGTTTCAGGAGTTTCCGACTCTTCATAAAGATTATTTTTCATTCGTTCTGCAAGTTCAAAAAGTTCAAAATCCGCCATAGCGTTGTCAATTCTGCCTGCTTCAATAAGTTCGGAAACAGTTTCGGAAAGTTTCACTTTCAGGTCACCGGCAATCATGTCTGAAACGTCCTTACCGCCGAAATTTATTCCTGCTGAAGCAAGTGAACGAACACTATCCTCCGAAACCTCGAAAAGACACAAATCAAGCGTTGACGCACCGAAATCAAAAACAAGCACATACTTTTCTTCATCGTCGTCAATGTCTAAACATTCATCACATATTTCGTCTGAAAATATTGTTGCAAATGGTTCTGTCAGTATTTCATGTACCGAAAATCCTGCCTGTTCCGCACAATAACGCAGTCTTGCTTTCTGTATTTCCGAAAACACAACGGGAACGGTAAGAATTGCAGGAGCTGTCATATCATAGCGGTATTCTTCCATTTTGAAAGCAATCTGTTTAAATATATCAGTAATAATGTCCTCTGTTGAAAAACTGTATTTACCTCCGCATACTGTTCTGCTCCATTTTTCCTGCTGTAGAGTACGTTTTATATAACGGATATAATCGGGACTACCTGAACGGCGTGCATCTTCTGCTTTCTGAGATGTGAAAAAATCCTTTGATAAATCCCCCTCCTCATTTTCATAGTAATAAACTACATTCGGAGAAAATTTCAAATCAAACTGCTGTCTGCCTTCAAGGTCAACTTTATAATTTTTTCTTCCATCACAATAACAGACCTTTAAATTATGCATTCCAAAATCAATACCTATACATTTTTTCATTCTTATCTTCCTTTATTTATATACTGTGCATTTTCCACATAGTTTCAATTGTTCCTTTATATCACTATCAAGATATGTTAAAACATACGGCATTTTGATAATTAATTTAATTGTTCCCGATTCACCTTCATTATCTGACGGAATGATATTTTCAAAATATACCGCATAGTCCTTTATTTTGTCACCTGCTTTTACCGGAACAGGTTCATAACCTGCTTTTATGAGGTATTCTTCAAGTAATTTCCAGTCAGCATTTTTTACTTTGGTATCGCTTTCGTAAATGTACTTTTTCAGAACTTCATGAACAGACTGCATAATTTCTTCACTGTCGTCAAAATCGCCGTCATTTAAAATTCCGTTAAGTTTTTTCTCACAATAATCATACTCTCTTGTTCCGAGTATACCGTTAAGGTTTTTCAATTCCTCAATAAGACGCTTTACATACTTTTCATCAGGAACTACAGCATTTTTTGAAGCTTCAGCAACTTTCTTTATTTCAGGTCTGTTTACGGATACGTTTTGTTTCTGTGGTACAGGAGGAACAGCGTTTGTCGTCGTGTTCTGATGTATATCGTTGATAATTCTTGTAAGTTCCGCAATAACTTTGTTTTGCTTTGAAACTGTGTCCTGTAAATCAACAAACTGTTTTTCAACAGCAGAAAGTCTTGACTCAAAATAATTGTAATTTCCCGAATTGTCAGTATTATTTTTCTGTTCAAGCGAAGCAATACGCAGTGAAATTGATTTAAGCAATTCCGCAAACTGTTCACTTTCATTCGGCTTTAATCCACCAACTGCTTTGGCAAGTGTCTGAATTGCGTCTTTGTGGCTGTTAAGTTCACTCTGAATATACATAAGTTCAGAACTGTCATTTATATTGCCCGACTGTCTTTCAAGTTCTGAAATACGTTTTTGCAGATTCTCAAGAATTTCGGGATAATGCTTTATATTCCTGTTTTTTCTCGCAAATTTCATGAGTGATTTATAACTTTCACTGTTTACCCCGAATTTGTTGAAAAGATACATACTTACTCCGCTACTAAGTGCAACCGACAAAATAACAGATACAAGTATACTGATAAAACCATTGTCCATTTTATCACTCCTTCATTTATAAATTGTACACTTTCCGCAGAGTTTACATTCCTCTACAGAATCATCATCATAATATTTAAGCATATATGGTCTTTGTCTGATTAATTTAATTGTTCCGCTTTTTCCGATGCCATTTGACGAAATGACATTTTCAAAATATACTGCATAATCTTTGATATTGTCACCGGATTTTACCGGAACGGGTTCATAACCTGCACGTTTAAGGTATTCTTCAAGAAATTTCCAGTCAGCATTTTTTACTTTGGTATCGCTTTCATAAATATATTTTTTCAGAACTTCATGAACAGACGACATAATTTCTTCACTGTCGTCAAAATCACCATCACATAAAATTCCGTTAAGTTTTTCCCTGCAATAATTATACTCTCTTTCTCCAAGCTTTCCCTTAATGTAGGAAAGTTCATCAATAAGACGTTTTACATATGCTTTATCGGGGACAATTATATTCCTACTTTTTTCGTCCTTTTTTTCTCTGCCTATACTCACATTCAGATATTTTGCCGATAATTTTTGTATTTCAATAAAACAGTCGTATTTCCTGTTTAGTTCATTTATCATTTCTGTCATATAATTTCACCTACTCTATATCACTGTCAGACGTTATATCTGTTTCAATCTGTTTAAGCACATTCCCGTAATTATCCAGAAGTTCGGCTGATAATCGGAGAGTACCGTCTTTTTCAATATTAAATTCAACACATACGGAGGACGGTGAAAGTTGCCTGTCTATTCCGATTTTGTAGGTATTTATATACGAAATACCTTTATCACGTGTTACCTGTGCGTTGGGATAATTTTTTATGTCCCTTTCATAGCACGGTATTTCAATTTCACCGTTTTTCAGCATATTGACGTTTACTTCATAACGTTTGCTACCGCTTACAGGCAAAACTTCATTTTCAGAAATAAGTGTCTGAAAACGTGTAAGTCCCGAAGCGGTTCTCTCACCTACACCAAACTGCTCCGTTGTTTTTTCCTCAACCATAATAAGCTTGTGGTTTTCTGCCATAAGCAAAGCTCCTTTTGCAATAAGGTCAAAAGGTTCATCACTCAGAATAACTTCAATGCCTTCATTTTCAAACTGCTCGGAAAGCATTTTCTGTGCAAGAAGAATATTTGAACTTCCGCCTGCCATAACAATCTTACGCACATATTTTTTCTGTCGCTTTACTTTTTCTATTACACGTTCCGTTATATCCACTGTACTCTGAATCAAAGGTCTTACAGCATTTTCAAACTGCTCCAGCGAAACATCAATATCAAAGAATATTTCTTCTCCGCCCTGAATGATTTTAAGTGTTTTCTCATAGCTGACTTCTTCCGAAAAAGATTCTTTCAGTTCATTTCCACACTGCTGTATGGCAAGACAATTATAATAATATTCCTCCTCCGACATTTCGGATTCATCAAATTCCATATCGTCATAATCCATGCTGAACTCAATGTCGTTTTCTTCCAGTACGGGAATAATAATTTTTTCTATAACGGCTTCTGTAATATTATTACCACCAAGATTCCTGTCGCCGTCCTCGTCAATCTGACTGAAATGACCATCTGCATTACGTTCAATTACAGAAATATCAAACGTACCTCCGCCGAAATCATAAACTGCTACAATATCACCTTTAACATCTGTACCAAGTGCTGCAACAGCCGCCGCAGTAGGTTCAAAGGCAAGTCCCACATTTGAAAAATATGCGTTTGAAGCAGCACGTTTTATCCTCTTTTTCTGCTCGGGATTGAATTTTGCAGGAACTGTAATGACAGTCTTGTCCTGCTCGGTCATTTCTCCCGTACCGAACATTTTCAAAAATCTTTTTTCAACCTTTTCCGTAAAAATCTGATTAAGAAAAAGTTTGGCTACCGCTTCGCATTTCAGTTTGAATTTGTCACCGTTTTCTGCGATAATCTCATGTTTTTCGCATATATCAGGTTTAAAGTTCAATATAAGAGCCTGTGGGTTACTGTTGGGCATCTGTGCTGATTTTAAAGCGTCCTGACCTACAATATATTCGTCCTTTGATTTGAAATAAACCGCTGTACGTATACTTTTACCGCCTATTTTTTTCAGTTTTCCCTTCTGGTCACGGCTGTAAATTACCGTGTTTGTTGTTCCGAAATCTATACCTATATTCTTGATAGTATTTTCATTTAACAAATTATCACCCTCTTTTAAATAATTGTTCCGCACCTCTGCGTGCCTTCGTCTGTTATTACAAAAATATTCTTATCGAATACAACGGGATAGCAGTTCCATTTAATTTCAGTTTTCAGGAATATATCAAGAAACAGAAATTTACACACCTTAAAAATATGTTCATATTCGTCATTTTTTTCATCAATAACAGCAATATAATAAATATTTTTT
>DETU01000023.1 GCA_002362175.1 Ruminococcus sp. UBA3280 | reverse complement strand
TTTTACCATATCTAAATAATTTTTACAATACCTGAAAGCAAAATATTATAAAGATATTATATTTTTAGCATATTTCGTCAAATTATCACAACCATTTTCAGTCAAAATGACAAAATCTTCTATACGCACGCCGAATTTCCCCTCAATATAAATACCCGGTTCAACGGTCACAACACTTCCCGATTCAAGAACGGAATCATAATTAGGTGAAGCGTTAGGCTTTTCGTGAATTTCAAGACCCACGCCGTGACCGAGAGAATGACCGAAATTATCGCCGTAACCTGCTTTTTCGATAATGTCACGTGAAATTTTGTCAAATTCTTTTCCCGTAATTCCTGCACGGGCATTTTCAAGACCTGCAAGCTGTGCCTCAAGAACGGTATTGTAAACCTTTTTCATTTCTTCGTCAGGTTCGCCGACACAAATTGTGCGTGTCATATCACTATGATAGCCGTTCCATACCGCACCGAAATCCATAAGTACAAAATCACCGTTCTGTACTTTCTTATCGGACGGAACACCATGAGGCATGGACGTGTTTGAACCTGAAAGAACAATAGTCTCAAAAGACAAATCTTCCGCACCGTTCTGAAACATAAGTCGGTTGAGTTCAAGTGCAATTTCACGCTCTGTTTTTCCGACTTTTATAAACGGCATAAGTTCGTCAAGCGACTTTTCAGCTATTTCCTGTGCCTTGCGTATACACGCAATTTCTTCTTCGTCTTTAATCATACGCAATCTGTCTATAGCTGTACTGAGATTGTCGGAATCATCAATTTCAATCTGCGGAAAAAAATGTTTATAGCTGTTAAGTGTTTTAACCGTCATTGTTTCGGACTCAATCGACATAGTATGTGCGTTATGCTTTTTCATAAGTTCCGTAAGCTGAGGTTTTATCTTGAAAAGTTCGATAACTTCAGCATTTTTCACAGTTGCCCGTGCCTTTTCTATATAACGGAAATCTATAAGAAGATACGCCTTTTCGGGAAACGCAAGCACAACTCCTGCTGACGACTTCATACCCGTAAAATAACGCCTGTTTATATCGGACGTTATCAATGCACAGTCTGTGTCAAGATGTTCAAAAAGCTTTTCAAATCTGTTCATTTCACATCTCCGAGAGTGCCTGAACGGCCAGATAGTAGCTTCCGAAACCGAAACCGCTTATACTACCCTTGCATACAGGTGCGATAACAGAGTTTGCACGGAAAGCGTCTCTTGCGTCAACATTGCTTATATGAACCTCAATACAGGGAATTTTTATAGCAGAAATAGCGTCCCTTATAGCATAACTGTAATGGGTGTAAGCACCAGCATTTATAATAACTCCGTCGAAATCCTTTCTTGCACTGTGAAGTTTATCAATAATTGCACCCTCGTGGTTTGACTGGAAAATTTCACATTCAAGTCCCTGCTCTTTTGCACGGTCAATAATATTGCTGTTGAGTACTTCTATTCCCGAATTTCCGTAAACTCCGGGTTCACGTTCTCCGAGAAGGTTAAGGTTAGGACCATGTATCACAAGAATTTTTTTAATCAATTCAAACTACTCCTTTATTTGAAATTTTTTAGGAAGAAACGGTTTTTCAAGAGTGCGTTTTATCTTAAAAAACGTAGTTTTTTCGTGTTCTATCGGAGCAGTGTAAAGCATTTTTATGCCATAGAGATTAGCACCGAGAACGTCCGTAAAAATCTGGTCTCCCACTGCCGCTATATTTTTCAGAGGAAGTCTAATTTTTCCGACTGCCTCTTTAAACCCTTTTGAGAGTGGTTTTTTCCCCTCACAGACATAATCGATACCGAGCATATCGGCAAACGGCTTTACTCTCGGCGGGTGATTATTTGATACAATAACAAGTTTTATCTTACTCTTTTTCATCAGATTCACCCATTCGGGAACACGTTCGGCAGGCAAAGGATTATCATGGGTTGTCAATGTGTTGTCAACGTCAAGAATAAGACCTTTAACGCCCAGTTTTTCAAGAAATTCAGGTGTTATATCGGTAACTCTCCTGAAATACGCAGTTGATTTGAAAAGCATATTTACCTCCTGTTGTTTTTTGTCGGAATCTGTCGCATAAAGGAAAAAGCGAGCCGTAAAGCCCGCTTTTATCAACTTTAATTAGCTACCGCAAGATTAATACTTACGCTTACGAGCTGCCTCAGACTTCTTCTTACGCTTTACTGAAGGCTTTTCGTAATGTTCTCTCTTACGAACTTCAGCTATAACGCCGTCCTTGGCACATGACCTCTTAAATCTCTTAAGAGCTGTATCCAGAGACTCGTTTTTGCCAACACGAACTTCTGCCACTTATTTTCCCTCCCTTATTCAGAGGTTACACCGAATAAATCACGGTGCATCTATACTAATCACTCATAAAAGAGTGTCAGTCAGCCTATACCTCGAAAAAACAGCAGATACAAAAGCTAAATCATAAACAATATAATAATAGTTTACCACATTTTTTCAGAATTGTCAAGCTTTTTTTCTGTAATTTTAAAATTCGTTATTTTGCTACAATATTAACAAGTTTATTTGGTACATATATCTGTTTTATTATGTTCTTGCCGTCAACAGTTTCTTTAACTTTTTCGTCAGCGAGTGCCATAGCAATTACAGAATCCTTGTCGGAATCGGGTGCAACATTGAGTTTTGCCTTAAGCTTGCCGTTTACCTGCACTACTATTTCAATAGTTTCATCAACACAGAATTTTTCGTCGTATTCAATCCATTCCTGTTCATTGAGAATTTTTCCTGTAATGATGTTGTAAATTTCTTCTGTGATGTGAGGTGCGAACGGGTTAAGCATTATACAGAGTGAAGAAAGTTCAGCCTTGTTTATCGAACCAACTGCATATATGTCATTGAGAAGTGTCATCATAGCGGCAATAGCCGTATTGAACTTCATAGCTTCAATGTCATCAGTAACTTTTTTAATGGTCTTGTGGAAGTTAGAACGGAGTTTGTCAGAGTACTCATCACCGTCTGTAAGAATATCCTGAAGTCCCCAAACTCTGTCAATGAATCTCTTACAGCCCTTTATGCCGTTTACACTCCACGGAGCAGCCTTTTCATAGTCACCCATAAAGAGTACGTAAAGGCGGAGAACGTCCGCACCAAAATCTTCAACAACGTCATTCAGGTCAATTACGTTTCCTCTTGTCTTACTCATTTTTTCGCCGTCGGGTCCAAGAATAAGACCCTGAGCGGTTCTCTTTGCATAGGGTTCATCGGTAGGTACAAGACCGAGGTCGTAAAGGAACTTATGCCAGAATCTTGAGTAAATCATATGACGTGTAACGTGTTCCATACCGCCGTTGTACCAGTCAACAGGCATCCAGTATTCAAGAGCTTTCTGAGATGCAAATTCACTTTTATTTTTCGGGTCACAGTAGCGGAGGAAGTACCACGACGAACCTGCCCACTGTGGCATTGTGTCGGTTTCACGCTTTGCGTCGCCCTTGCACTTCGGACACTTGCAGTTAACAAAGCTGTCTATTTTAGCAAGAGGGCTTTCACCGTCCGTACCCGGTTCAAAGTTTTCGAGTTCGGGCAGACGGAGCGGTAATTCTTCATAAGGCACGGCAACCATTCCGCACTTTTCACAATGTACAATCGGAATAGGTTCACCCCAGTATCTCTGACGGTTGAATGCCCAGTCTTTCATTTTGTACTGTACGCCACGCTCACCGCAACCGAGTTCCTCAAGAATGGAAAGAGCCTTTTCTATTGCTTCTTTCTTGTTTGAAATGCCGTTAAGTACGTCGGAATTGACCATTTCACCGTCACCTGTATAGGCTTCCTTTGAAATGTCACCGCCCTTTATTACTTCAATAATATCAATGCCAAACTTCTTGGCAAAATCATAGTCTCTGCCGTCGTGAGCAGGAACAGCCATAATAGCACCCGTACCATAGCCCATCATTACATAGTCAGAAATATAGATAGGTATTTCCTTTTTGGTTATCGGATTAATACCTGTAAGTCCCTCAATTTTAACGCCTGTCTTGTCCTTTACAAGCTGTGTTCTTTCAAACTCACTCTTTTTTGCACACTCTGCTTTATAGTCGTCAAGAGCCTGAATATTTGAAATAGAGTCCCTGTACTTCTGAATAATGGGGTGTTCAGGAGCGATTACCATGAAAGTAACGCCATAGAGTGTATCGGGACGTGTTGTATAAATGCGGAGTTTTTCGTCATTTTCCTTTATGCTGAAATCAACAAACGCACCCGTTGACTTTCCTATCCAGTTCTGTTGCTGGAGCTTTACGTTGGGAAGATAGTCTACTTTTTCAAGACCCTGTAAAAGTCTGTCGGCATATTCTGTTATACGGAGATACCATACCTCTTTTGTTTTCTGAACAATATCGCTGTGACAAACATCGCATTTACCGCCCTGTGAATCCTCGTTCGAGAGAACAACCTTACAGCTGGGGCAATAGTTTACAGAAGTCTTGTCACGGAAAACAAGTCCCTTTTCAAACATTTTCAGGAAAATCCACTGTGTCCATTTGTAATATCCTTCTTCTGTTGTGTCTATCACTCTTGACCAGTCAAAAGAAAATCCTACCTTGCGGAGCTGTCCCGTAAACTTTTCAATATTTCTGTCAGTAACAATACGTGGGTGAATTTTTTCCTTTATAGCGGTATTTTCGGTGGGAAGTCCGTAAGCGTCGAAACCAATCGGGAAAAGGACGTTATATCCCTCCATACGTCTTTTACGTGAAATTACTTCCAGACCCGAATAAGCCTTTATATGACCTACGTGCATACCATGTCCCGACGGATACGGGAACTCAACCAGTCCGTAAAATTTCTTTTTTGAATAGTCATCAGATGCTTCAAAAGTATGGTTTTCGTCCCAGTACTTCTGCCACTTTGCCTCAACAGATTTATAATCATATCTGTCCATTTGAAAAATCATTCCTTTACTGTATTTTTAATTTCTGAATATGTCACTTAATTCTGTCCATTTGTTTGTGAAATGTGCTTTTATGTCGTCCCTTGCAACAAGGAGAACCGCACATACAATATCTGCAATACCTTCAATAAGGTAAATCCAGTTACTGCCGAAATTTGAGATATTCGCAGGAAGGTGTACAACTGCAACTATAAAAAGTACTCCCGCAACAACGAAATTCACAAACTGCATTCCCGAAAAAAGCATTAACGCTCCGCCGACTGCTATAAGTAAACTACTGATACTAAGTCCACCGCCTATAACCATATTAAGTACGGATTTTATCATCAGATATACTCCGATAGCTGTGGCGACGTTTCTTCCCTGTGGGTTATTGGTTTTCATAGAAAAATCACTCCTTTATAAGCATATCACTTATATCAACGGGATTAGCATCAGCCCAGAGACCCTCTAAATTATAGAACTGTCGCTGTGTTTTGTCAAAAACGTGTACAATAATGTCGGCATAATCAAGAATAATCCATGTATTGCCCGTATCTGATTCACGTCTCTGAGGTTCAATGCCTTTCTGCGATAACTGGAACTCCACTTCATCAGCCATTGTACGTGCGTGTGTGTTGCTTGTACCATTGACTATTATGAAATAGTCGGCAAGTATGGTGAGGTCGGCAACTTTAAGTGCCTGAATGTCCTCACCTTTTTTGAGGTCAAGTGTTTTGATGATAATTTCAAATTTTTCCTGCTGTGTCATATTAATTCTGCCTTCTTTCATTTAATTTATATCCTTGTAAACAAAACTGCTGTTATCAGCTTCACCACTGCTTATATCCTGTAAATTATCGGACGTATCGTCATAAGCGGTGTTCTGATAATCCGTGACATACTCAACAAGTGAAGAATCCGAGCTTGTCATAATACTCTGATACGGTCTGAAATAGTTGTTAAGCATATTGAGAGTTGCAAGCTTGTGAACGGAATAGATGTCATAAACTTCACCATCAGGTGCTTCATACTTCGCTCCCTCGCCTGGAACCATATTTACCTGTACATTCTCCATTGAAAGCGTTGAAGCAAAATCCGCTAACATTCCTATGTCACCGAGACTCATATTGGTATATATATACTCATTATCGTAAATTGTTTTAAGGTAACTATATAACTTCACTCTGCCCTCGTCGTTGACTATACTGAAAAGTTTTTCCATAGCAGCAGCCATAAAACGACGCTGATTCTTCATACGTCCTATATCACCCTCAGCCAATGCCCAGCGGAAACGTACAAACCATTCAGCCTGCTCACCGCTAAGGACTGTTTCACCTGCGGGTATTCTCTTATCTGCTTCATATATCACTTCTTCGTCGAGAGTAATCGGAATACCGCCGACAAGGTCAACCATATCTTCAATGTCGTTACAGCCTGTTGTGATGTATGCGTCAATCGGTATACCGAAATTTTCCTGAACCGCATTTACAACACGCTGTATCGGCGGATTTATATATTTCTCACCCATAGCATATATACTGTTGAATTTGCCTGTCGGACTGCTTGTATAGTCGGGCAGACAGGTATCACGGGGAATCTGTAAAATATGCAGTTCTGCGTGACCTATATCAAACTGACATACCCATATTACATCGGTATTGAATTCCTCTTCGTCAAATCCGAGAAAAAGCACGGTATACTGTCCCTCAACAAGCTGGGGCAAATCAAGACCGTCCGAAAAATCAACATCAACAATTTCGGTGTCTATCTGCAAATCCATAGTATTCTCTTTCAGCTGACCTTCAACGTGTACAAGCGGTTGAAAATTCTTTACAAAATTTATCAGGGAAACATTTTCACCGCTTGAAGTATCTTTTATAATCGGCATATTGAGAAACATTGCAACGATTATAAACACACTCGCCGATACGGAAACAAGTTTCACAAGAACATCAGTCATTGAAGATTTTTTCTTCTTTTTCTTACGTCGTTTTTTCTGCTGTGGAACAACTTCTGCGGTTTCTGTACTTTTTTTAATAACTTTCTTCTTTTTTTCCGTCTTTACTTTCTTTTTGCTGTCGGATTCAGAAAGTTCAGGTAATTTTTTGATACTGCGTACAGGTTCGGTTTCTTCGTCGAGAACATCTGCGGCATATCTTCCGTTATACGTCTCAAATGACATTTCACCGTCATATTTACGAGGTCTGATTTCTTCAGAAGTTTCAGAAGAATATTTCCCCTGATATACGTCTTTCGGCAAAGGCTCCGCCTCATATCTTCCTTTGTACTGTTTCGGCGGATTTGTTTCAAACTGTACTCTGTTTATCTCACTGAGTGCATTTTCGTCATCAAGCTTTCCCTTGTAATGTTCCTGCAAAGGACTTTCCTCAAACTTTTCTAACTTTTCGTCACGGAAAGGTTTTGCCTCATATTTGCCTGACGGTTCTCTTACCTGTTTATTCTTTCCTGATTTGTTCTGACTTTTTTTACCTACCTTTGAAATTCTTCTGATAGGTTTTTGTTCACCGTTTCTGCTGTTATCCTCATTCATTTCATTGAAGTCCTCTCTTTATAAAGACTGTTTCTTACTTTTTCGGCTTTTCTTCCCTGCAAAGCCTTGTATAAAAATTATATCCCTCTGCCGTACATATCGGAACAAGTCCGCCCTTCTTGACAACCGATTTCATCGAAAAAGCCAAAGCTTCAAGCATAGCCCTGTCAAGATTTGTATATGAAATTTTTCTCATCTTGTCAACGTCCTTGTAATCCCTGTCAGCAGAAATAAGGTCGCCGAGATAGACAATTTCTTCAAGCCTTGTCATTCCGGCACGTCCTATAGTATGAAACCGTACAGAATTAAGTATATCGATATCTTCTATACCGAAATTCGTTTTTATAAAATAAGCTCCTGCGATTGCGTGCCATAAAGAACGTGTTTCAAGTTCTTCCCGACAAACAGTAAAATTACTCTCAAGCACAAGCTTTTTCTGTTCTTCGTCATTAAGTTCCTTACAGATGTCATGCAACAGTCCGGCAAAATATGCCTTTTCGGGTTCTTCACCGTATTTCAGTGCAAGTTTCCGACATTCCTCCGCAACGTTAACTGAATGTGTGTAACGTTTCTGCGAAAGATGTTCTTTAAGATATTTTTTCATTTCTGACGGGTCGTAAAGCAAAACGTATCACCTCACATAATTAATTATTACCTGAATATAATCCCTTTAATCTTATATATTTTACTACATTTTTGTCAAGATAGCAAGAGGAATCTGAATTTTCACCGAAATTTTTTCTTATTTCCGTTGACGAAATAATTTCAGGACTCCTTTCACTGACAAGAATTTTCCCGTATTCCGACAATTCTTCCGCTTTCTTCCGCAGAGAGTCCAAATCCCCCGAATTTCTTGAAATAACTGCAAGAGTGACTTCTGAAAGAATTCTTTCAAAACAGTACCACTTGTCAAACATCATCAGCATATCACTTCCGACAAGTAAAAAAAGTTCGTCATGCGGAAACTTTCTGCGGAAATGTTCAACAGTATAGACAGAATAACTTACCCTGTCGGAACGAAGTTCATAGTCACTGACACGAAAATTATTATTTTTCATACAGGCCAGTTTCAGCATTTCAAGCCTGTCCGTTTCCGAAACGTATTCCTCAACCGAACGGTGCGGAGAAATCTTTGACGGAACAAAGTAAACAATATCCAGTCCGAAATCTTCAACCGCCGTTTCGGCAAGGTGAATATGACCGTTGTGAACAGGATTGAAACTTCCGCCGTAAATTCCTATTTTCATTACGCTTTCGGAATATTTTCAATTACAGGGTCTTTTGTATTTCTCTTGAAAAGTACAAACTTAGAACCGATAACCTGAACAACGTCAGAACCTGTTGCGGCTGCTATTTCTTCGGCTGCTTCACGGGCTGTATAGCCTGAATTTTCCAGTACACGCAGTTTGATAAGTTCACGCTTGCGTAAAGCTTCTCCTATATCCTTGCACATAGTCTCCGTAACTCCGCCTTTTCCCACCTGAAATATTGTCTCATACGTTGCGGCAATACCCCTGAGGTACGCTCTCTGTTTACTTGTAAGCATATTATTCACCATTCCTTTTTTTAAGATAATCACAAAGTTTTGCAAGTGCTTCCGCCCTGTGACTGATTTTATTCTTTTCTTCCGATGTCATTTCGGCAAGAGTCTTTTCACCGTACAAAAAAACAGAGTCATAACCAAAACCATTAGTACCTTTTTCCTCCCTGCTTATTTTTCCGTAACATCTACCTGTCATGAACTTAGGTTCTTCATCTGACATAACCAACACAATACAGCACTCAAAATAAGCTGTTCTGTCATTTTCGGAAACGTCTTTCATTTCGTCAAGAAGTTTTTCACACTCCTGACCTTTCGGGGCATAGCGTGCGGAATAAACAGACGGTCTGCCATCAAATGCGTCAACACAAAGACCGCTGTCATCAGCGATAACAGGCACACCCGTTATATCATGTACGGCTTTTGCCTTGATAAGTGCGTTTTCTTCAAAAGTCACGCCGTTTTCTTCTGGTTCAACGTCTGCACCCGCTTCTCTCTGTGAAACAACATCTATTCCGAGTGGTGAGAGAATTTCCCTCACCTCACGGAGTTTATTGACATTATTTGTAGCCATGACAATTTTTTTAATCATCGTCCTTGTCCTTTCTGCCGAAAAGTCTGCTGAAGAAACCACGTTTTTTAGCTTTTGGCTGTTCTTCTTCCTCTTCGGATTCTGTTTCTTCGGGTTCTTCCTCCGTCTCTTCCTCTTCTTCTATGATGCTTTCATCATCATCTTCTTCAACTTCTTCGTCAAATTCTTCATTTTCGTCAGGTTCGTCAAATGTTTCAACAACAGATTCTTCTTCTGTTTCTTCTTCGTCAGAAGTTCCGGTTTCTCCTGTCGTTTCTTCTTCCGTCACCTGTTCAGGTTCTTCATCAGCGATTGCAAACTTGCTGAAAAATCTCTGTTTTCTGCTTTCCTTTTCTTCTTCCAACACTTTCAGTTTTTCAGACTTTTCTTCTGTTTCCTGTTCTTCTTCAATAACTTCTTCAACAATTTCTGTTTCTTCTTCGGTTATTTCGGATTCTTCCGTTTCTTCACTGTCATCTTTTGTTTCTGTTTCTTTACTACCAAAAAGTTTTCCGAAAAGTCCCTGTTTTTTAGGTTCATCTTCCTCATTTTCAGTTACAGCATCTTCAACTTCTTCAATTTCTTCGGAAACTTCATTTTCTTCCGTCTTTTCTTCTTCCTGTTCAATATCCGTATCACTAAACAGTGCGGTAACAAATGAACGGCTGTCAAAAGGCTGTAAATCGTCTATTTTTTCACCTATACCTATAAGCTTTACAGGTATACCGAGTTCATTTTTAATTGAAATAACAATACCGCCCTTTGCAGTACCGTCAAGTTTGGTGAGGACAATTCCCGTAATATTGGCAGTCTCACCGAAAAGTTTAGCCTGATTAACAGCATTTTGTCCTGTTGTCGCATCAAGAACAAGCAGGGTTTCACGTGAACTTTCGGGAGCTTTTTTGTCGATAATACGGTTTATTTTCGCAAGTTCCTCCATAAGATTCTTTTTATTATGGAGACGACCTGCGGTATCAATTATAACAACATCACAACCTCTTGCCTTTGCTGCATCAAGAGCGTCATAGACAACTGCACCCGGGTCTGAACCCTCTGCGTGTTTAACAATCTCAACGCCTGCACGTTCTGTCCATACTTCAAGCTGGTCTATAGCAGCCGCACGGAAAGTGTCCGCAGCCGCAACAAGAACCTTTTTCTTTTCTTTTTTGAACTGGTGACACATTTTACCGATAGTCGTCGTCTTTCCTGCACCGTTTACACCGATTACCATTATAACCGACGGTGAAACAGAAAGGTCAAGCCCCGTATCGTCACCCATTATTTCGCCTATTATTTCCTGAATAAGCTCCATAATCATTTTAGGGTCTGTGATTCCTCTTTCCTTGATTTTCTTACGCAGACGGTCGCATATTTCTTCAGATGTTTCAACTCCGATGTCACTCATAATCATAGCTTCTTCAAGTTCTTCAAAAAGTTCGTCGTCTATAACTGTGAAAGAGTTTAAAATCTTCTGTAACCTGCCAAGGAAAAAATCCTTTGTTTTCCTTAGTCCTTCTGCAATTTTCTGAATAATTCCCATTGTATTCCTCCGGTACTTATTATTTAATATGTTTAATGTATGTCGGCTATATCTTCCTGAAAGTCAACCTGCTCCATTTTCAGTAATTTTGAAATTCCGTCCTCCTGCATGGTAACGCCGTAAAGAACGTTAGCCTCCTCCATAGCACTGCGACGGTGAGTAACAAGCACAAACTGAGTTGTATCGGTAAAATTTTTAAGATACTGTGCATATTTCCGCACGTTCACCTCATCAAGAGCAGCGTCTATTTCGTCAAGAATACAGAACGGTGCGGGACGCAGTTTCAGAATGGCGAAATAAATAGCTATGGCAACAAACGACTGTTCACCGCCTGAAAGTGAAATAAGATTCTTTATCACTTTTCCCGGTGGAGCAACTATTATTTCTATGCCCGATTCAAGTACGTTTTCAGGTTCTGTGAGTACGAGTTCTGCCTTACCGCCTCCGAAAAGTTCAATGAAAATTCCCTTGAAATTGGAGTTTATTATTTCAAAACTTTCCGCAAAAATCCTGCACATTTCTTCAGTAAGACCTGATATTATCTTTTCAAGTTCAGCTTTCGATTTACGTATATCCGCAATCTGTTCAGACATGAAACGGTATCTTTCAGAAACTTCCTTGTATTCTTCAATAGCGTCTACATTGACGCTTCCCAAGGCTCTTATTTTATTTTTCACGTCGGAAAGCTGTTTCTGTGCCTCTGTCATGTTATCGATTTTTACGGCAATCTGAATCGCCTCCGAACGTGTAAGTCCGTAAACTTCAAGCAACTGTTTTATTATATTGTCTGAATCACGGCTGACATTTGCACGTCTTTCCTCAAGCCTTGTAATCTCACCCGAAAATTTTTCCTTTGCGGAGTTTATCTCTTTAAGACCATGCTGAATCTCATTTACAAGACGATTTTGTTCCGTATGCATAGCCTGATACTGTTTTATCTGATTCAGGTAAATATCAGTATTATCTTTCAGACTTTCAAGTTTAAGACGTATTTTTTCTGTTTCAGACTTCTTTTCATCAATGTCATTTTCAAGTCTTTTTATTTCTTCGATAAAATTCCTCTTAGCCTTTTCCAGTTCCGCAAGACTTGCATCAACTCTTAAAATCTCACCTTTATGTGCCTGAATATCCTTTACAATTTCCGTTTCCCTTATTTTAAGATGTGAAAGTTTTTCTGAAAGTTCCGTCCTGCTCCTGCGGAGTTTTTCACGTATATCCTGTCCTTGAGCAAGTTCCTGTTCTGCCTTACGAATCTTTTCATATATGTCGGCAAGATTTTTTTCAGCCGTTTCAACAATATTCTTTGCCAGTCTTATTTTTTTCTCCGTTTCGTCAATAAGACGAACGGAATTTTCAGTCTGTGACTTCATCTGCTCTGAAAGCAGTTCAAGAGTTGAAATTCCTGAATCAAGACGTGCAATATCCGCACCACATTCCGCAAGTGAGGATTTTATATTTTCCGTTTCAATACGTATTTTCTCGGACTCGGCACGTAATTTTTCAGCCTTTTCACGAAATCCGTCACGGTCGGCGGAAAGCCTTTCAATTTCGCTGTCAAGCCTGTCGATTTCATTTTTACGTGTAATAATTCCTGTTGTTTTCTGAGCAGAACCACCCGTAAACGAACCTCCTGCATTTATGACCTGACCGTCAAGTGTCACTATTCTGAACCGGTAACCGTACTTTTTGGCGATACCAACGGCACAATCAATATTTTCGGCTATAACAGTACGACCAAGCAGTGATGACATAATACCGCTGAATTTCGGGTCATAATCAATAATCTGATTTGCTACCGCCTCAAATCCCGTACAGTTTTCAAGTCCCTGCTCGTTGAGTTCACGCCCCTTTACAGAGGTAACGGGAAGAAAAGTGGCACGTCCGCCTTTCTGTTCCCTTAGAAAATTAATACACTGTTTTGCGGTTTCCTCATTTTCAACAATAATATTTTGCATTGCTCCGCCGAGAGCCGTTTCAACCGCAAGGGCGTATTTCTGTTCAACGCCCGTATTCTGTGCGACTGTTCCGAAAACACCGTTTAGCTTTCCCTGCTTTGAAGCCCTAAGAACAGACTTTACACTTCCTGCAAAACCTTCCATATTATTGTCAAGGTCGTGCAGAATTTTTCTTCTTTGCTCCTTTTCCCTGATTTCGTACAGAACACTTTCAAAATCCTTTTTAGCCTGTTCAAAGTCTGATTTTTTTGTATTGTAAAGTTTCTCACACTCTGAAAGTCTGTTTTTCAATACTCCTGATTTTTCGGAAAGTTTTTCAGAATTTTCCTTATAAAGACTTATTTTTTCAATATATCCGCAGAAAGTTTTTTCGTCCGAACCGCTTT
>DETU01000047.1 GCA_002362175.1 Ruminococcus sp. UBA3280 | reverse complement strand
TTATAAGATTAAATTATCAAACAATACTCAATCCGAAACAGTATATATTTTATTGAATTAATTTTATAAATTCAATAAAATTTCAATGTTTATGTGTTAGAATTAATACATCAGGAAAAGGACAGAAACTTAAAATCCAGAAAGAAATCCTGCAATAAGTTTCATGTCAAATTTATATGAAAGTGAGGAATGATTCACATGAAACAAGGTACAATCAACAGATTCATCAGTGTTTTTGTAACAATGATGATGACAATCGCTTGTTTCTTTGTCACACCACCTGTAACCCAAAAAGCAGCCGCAGCCGACCAGCAGGAACTAGGTAACAAAGACGGATATGATTACGAGCTTTGGAATCAATGGGGACAAGGAAATGCTTCAATGCAGGTCGGAAATGACGGAGCATTTTCATGTAGCTGGAGCGGAATTGAAAACTGTCTTTTCCGTACAGGAAAGAAACTGGAGAAAACAAAGAAGTACAGCGAGTACAACGGTATGTATATTGACTATGATGTTGAATACGAACCAAAAGGCAATTCTTATATGTGTGTCTATGGCTGGACGGAAAATCCTACTGTTGAATACTATATTGTAGAGGCATGGGGTTCATGGAGACCACCGGGAGAAACCAATTCACTTGGTACGGTTGAAGCAAATGGCAATAAGTACGATATCTATAAAACAGTAAGAACCAATCAGCCGTCCATACACGGAACTGAAACATTTGAACAGTACTGGAGCGTGCGTCAGGACAATCCCGCACAGAACAATGTAAAGAAAGAAATAACGGGTAGAATAAGCGTTTCAAAGCATTTCGAGGCATGGGAAAAAGCTGGTCTTAATATGAACGGTACAATGTACGAGGTTGCTCTCAATATTGAAGGCTATCAATCAAACGGAAGTGCCAACGTAATAAAAAACGGTCTTGTTATGGGAAACGGTGACGGTGATGACGGAAGCTCCGTAATTGTTCCGCCCACACCAGTAGAACCCGATACAAATGGTTACTTCTTTCATTCAGATTTTGAAAACAATAATGACGGCTGGGCAGCAAGAGGTGATGCTGCTAATGAAACAACAGATTCTGAATTTTATGCAGGTAATAAATCACTTAGTGTAACGGGGCGTACTGATTCATGGAATGGTACTGCATACTCTCTTGACAGTTCGGCTTTCATTTCAGAAAAAACATACAGTTTCAGTGTATTTGCAATGCAGAACAAAACAGTATCGGAAGATTTCAAGCTTACTCTCCAGTATAACAAAGAAGGCGAAGAAAATTATGATACCATAGCTACGGCAACAGGTGCAAAAGGCGAATGGGTACAGCTTACAAATACATCGTATACCATTCCCGAAGGTGCAAAAAATCTTCTTATTTATGTGGAAACAGATGCAAGTATGACTGATTTCTATATTGATGAAGCTGTAGGAGCGGTAGACGGAACTATTATAAAGTCCGAAACAAACACAAAACTTCTCGGTGATGTCAACAATGACGAAAAAATTGATGTTGACGACCTTAAAGAACTTCAGAATTTTATTCTTGGAAAAGACGCAGATGTAAACCCTGATATGTCAGATATGAACGACGACGGTGCTATAGATTCATTTGACCTTGTTCTTTTAAGGCAGACAGTTTGTGAAAACTCATAATTTTCTCTCCTGAAAATCAGGGTGTGATAAGTAATTAGACCTCACACCCTGAAAATCTATAATTTGTAACTTAAATAAAGCTCCGGAAAGAATATTTTTAAGCTTTGCAGAGTTTTGTTTTGGGGGACAAATCAGTAATTTAATCAAAAAGTCTGCCATTTTTAACAATCGGCAGACTTTTTGATTTTTTATATATTAAACATAATGGTGAAAGTTACAATGTTGTTTTTATAGTCAGCAGATATTCTTCCCTTATGAAGTTCCGTTATTGCCTGAGCTATTGAAAGACCAAGACCAAAACCTTCCTGTTCATGAATATGGTCGTTGTCACTTCTGAAAAAGCGTTCAAAGAGTTTTGACGTATCACTTGCGGAGAAGTCAGAACAGAGATTTGAGCATTGAATTACAGCATAGTCACCGTTTTTCTTAAGGCTGAACTCTATTTCACTTTTATCATCAGAATATTTCATGGCATTGTCAAGAAGTATATCAATAAGCTGGGAAATTTTACTTTCATCACAATTTATTTCTATATTGTTTTCGACGTTCTGAAAAAGTGTCTTTCCGCTTTCAAAAAACAGACTTTCAAAGTAAAGAAGCGAATTATTAACCGTATTGCTGATATTGCACCGTTTAAAATCAGAACCCGAAATATCCGTTTCAAGAAGTCTGGAAAGGTCAAGAAGTTCCTTTACAAGACGTTGCATCTTCACAGCCTGTTCTTTTATACATTCAGTCCAGCAGTCCTTGCCAGTTTTTTTCATAATAATATCAATAGTAGCGGAAATAACGGTTATCGGGGTTTTAAGTTCATGGCTTGCGTCTGAAATAAAGCGTTTCTGACGTTCCATACTTTCAGCTACGGGTTTTATTACATATCCCGAAACAATTACAATCATAATAAACAGTATAAGAAAAATAATTATACCGATAAACAATGAAACTTTAATAAGATTACCGTTAGCCGTATGTGTGAAACTATTGTTTACAAAAATAATAATATTCAAATTTTCCTTGTGAACTATATTATATCTGTACGAAATACCGTCCTTTGATATTTTTCCGTTTTCCTTTTCCGAATCCAAAGCAGTTTTTGTATACTTTTCAGCTTCCTTGTTATCAAGCGGATTCATGAGATTTCCGTTATTGACTGATAAGAGACGTTTATTGTCATCAACGACAAGATAAAACGCACCTGTATTGTTAAGTACTTCTGGAACATAGTTTTCAAAAATATCGGAAAAGTTACTATGTGTAACAACAGTAGAATTCAAAGAAGTAATATCTGCATTATTTTTGTATTTTATGTCAATACTGTCAATTGATACTTCAACATTATCGTCATAACCGTTTTCGTCATTGCTTGATTTTTTCCACCATATAACCGAAACAAGAAAATAATCACCTGTTATCTGTGATTCATCAATGGAAATGTTGTCATAATTACTTTTTATATTGTCGTAACTGTCAAAACTTATGGAAACGCTTGTGGCTTCACGGCTGAATGAATAATCTTTATAAAACCACTTCAGACCGTCATCAGTCTGAGCCTCAAAAAGCAGACCACCACCACCGCTGTACCACAGGGCAGGCTCTTTACAACTGATATTACCATAAACAGTTACTTCCGATATGTCTTTTACACTTCTCGGAATTTTATAATCTCCATTTTCGGTCAGTTCCGCTTCACTAAGGTCAAAATGTTCGATTACAGGCTGATTGAGGTGGGAAACGGCAGCCTGTTCGATTACGTTTTCAGTCATTTGTCTGTCATTTTTATAACTTATCCTCATAAAAAAATTAAGAGTAATTATCATAAGGAAAATGACAAAAAAAACAATAACGGAAGCGGTTAAAATATATTTTTTTCTTAATTTACGAAGTGATGCATTCATTTTATTTCACCGAGAACATATCCGATGCCTCTGACGGATTTTATAGTAATATCAGATTGCAGGGCTTTCAGTTTTTTACGCAGGAATGAAATATATACATCTGTCGAATTATATTCAACGTCCGATTCATAGCCCCATATTTTATTGATACAATATTCACGTTTTACAACATTCTTTTTATTCAAAATAAGAAGTTCCATAAGCTGATACTCTTTTGTACTAAGCTTTATACCATTACCGTCTTTTTTTAGTTCATGATGTGTTCTGTCAAGTTCGATGTCACCGAAACGAAGTATATCAGTAACGTATTCCATTGCATTTCTTCTTGAAAGAGCCTGTACACGTGCAATAAGTTCTTCTGTTGCAAACGGTTTTGTAAGATAATCATCTGCACCTGATTTGAAACTTCTGATTTTATCTTCAATTTCCGACTTTGCAGTAAGCATAAGGACAGACGAAGAAATATTATTTTTGCGTATTTCCTGCAACACTTCAACGCCGTTCATTTTCGGTAATGTAATATCAAGAATAATTATGTCATATATACCGCTTAGTGCATTATCAAGACCTGTTATTCCGTTAAAAGCAGTATCGACAAGAAAACCTTCACAGACAAGCAGTTCTTTCAGTGCCATTGAAAGACTTTTTTCATCTTCAATAATAAGAATCTTCATATTCAAACCTCCTATAATTATTTTGTCAGATATATAATTCTTTTATTTATTATAACACTTTTCATTCTAAATTACAATCTAAACAACCAAA
>DETU01000020.1 GCA_002362175.1 Ruminococcus sp. UBA3280 | reverse complement strand
GTTATATAATTATTTCACATATCTTTCACTTCTGTCACAATTTGTGTGTTGTTTTTTTTCGGATTGTATGTTATAATCTATTCACAAAGTTATTCAAGGAGATGAATCATTACAGTGAAAGAAAATAAAAACGGCACAAAACAGCTTCTGATTTTCGGTACTATATGTATGATAATCCTGCTTGTTTTCAATGCCATGGTTATCCCTATGGTCAAGGAGGCACAGATTAAAGAGACAAACTACAGCTTTTTCCTAAATCAGATTGATGAAGGAAAGGTGAAAAAAGTTGAGATTGAAAATACTTCAATAAAATTTGAAACGGAAACCGAAAACGGTTCAAGTAAGGTTTATTCTACCGTAAGACTTGATGACCCCGACCTTGTTTCACGTCTTTATAAAAACAGTGATATTGACTTTACAGGCAGTATTGAGGAAATCAATCCGTTTACTGAATTTCTTTTTTCGTGGGTTCTTCCAATTGTATTCATGGTAGTACTCTGGAATGTACTTATGAAAGGCATGAGCAAACGCATGGGCGGTAATGCAATGTCGTTCGGCAAGAGTAATGCAAAAGTATATGTCAAGGCACAGACGGGCAAGACATTTTCCGATGTTGCAGGTCAGGACGAAGCAAAAGAAGCACTTGTTGAAATAGTGGACTTTCTACACAATCCACAAAAATATGCGGAAATCGGTGCAAATCTCCCCAAAGGTGCATTGCTCGTAGGACCTCCCGGAACGGGAAAGACACTTCTTGCACAGGCGGTTGCAGGTGAGGCAAACGTTCCTTTCTTCTCAATTTCAGGCTCGGAATTTGTTGAAATGTTTGTCGGAATGGGTGCGGCAAAAGTCCGTGACCTTTTCAAGCAGGCAAACGAAAAAGCACCGTGTATAGTTTTTATAGACGAAATAGACACCATAGGCAAAAAACGTGATGGCAATATAAGCGGTAATGACGAACGTGAACAGACCCTCAACCAGCTTTTAACTGAAATGGACGGTTTTGACGGTAAAAAAGGCGTTGTCATACTTGCCGCAACAAACCGCCCCGAATCACTTGACCCCGCACTTCTCCGTCCGGGACGTTTCGACAGACGTATTCCTGCAGAACTCCCCGACTTACAGGGAAGAGAAGCCATTCTTAAAGTCCATGCGGTAAAGGTAAAAACAGACAAGGACATTGATTATAACGCCATAGCAAGAGCAACGGCAGGTGCTTCGGGTGCTGAACTTGCAAACATTATAAATGAAGCCGCACTGCGTGCCGTAAGAAACGGACGGAATACGGTTTCACAAGCTGACCTCGAGGAAAGCGTGGAAGTGGTAATTGCAGGATACGAACGCAAAAACGCCGTTATCTCACAGAAAGAAAAGGAAATAATCGCATACCACGAAATTGGTCACGCACTTGTCGCCGCAATGCAGCAAGATTCCGCTCCCGTACATAAAATCACCATTATTCCCAGAACTTCGGGGGCTTTAGGATATACAATGCAGGTTGACGAGGGTGAAAAATTCCTGCTTTCCAAAGAGGAGGCTCTCGCAAGAATCGCAACCCTAACAGGAGGACGTTCTGCAGAAGAACTTATCTTCAATACCTGCACAAGTGGTGCGTCCAACGATATTGAAAAGGCTACAAAACTCGCACGCTCAATGGTTACCTGTTACGGCATGAGTTCAAAATTCGATATGGTCGCCCTCGAAACAGTAAATAACCAGTATCTCGGCGGTGACACATCGCTTGCCTGTTCACCCGAGACCGCATCTCAGATTGACGAGGAAGTCAACAATATCATAAAATCGGCTCATCAGAAAGCTATTAAAATTCTTTCCGAAAACTCCGCAAAACTTCATGAACTCGCTTCTTTCCTGCTTGAAAAGGAAACTATCACAGGTGAGGAATTTATGGCTATCCTCAATAAAGAACAGGTCAGCATCGCATAATTTGCATTATTCAACAAAAAATCCCGTGAAAATTACCGTTTTCATGGGATTTTTACCGTTTTCTGCTGTGGCACTTGACTAAACTGCAATAATATGCGATAATATCTATATTATCTATGAAAGAGAGATTTTTTATTATGAAAAAATACATTCTTACTTTTCTTATTTCAATGGTTCCTATTGTAGAACTCAGAGGCGGTGTGCCTTTCGGTATCGGTTTCGGAATACCTTGGTATAAGGCACTTCCACTATGCATGATTGGCAACATGATACCCGTACCGTTTATATTTCTCTTTGCAAGAAAAATTCTTGAATGGGGCAAGGATAAGAAATTTATCGGCAAATTCTTTACGTGGTGTCTTGAAAAAGGAAGCAGAGGCGGTGAAAAGCTTCAGGCAAAAGCAGGAAAGGGTATGTTTATTGCACTGCTTCTTTTCGTGGGAATCCCACTTCCCGGCACAGGTGCGTGGACAGGCACTCTTGCCGCAAGTTTCCTCAAACTTGATTTCAAAAAAAGCGTTGTAGCTGTACTCTGCGGTGTGCTTCTTGCAGGCGTTATAATGACAGTTGTAAGTTTGCTGGGATTTTCAGCATTCACATAATTTCACAAAATAATTAAAAGGGAGATTTTACCATGAAAATTAAATTACCAACAGACAAGAAAAAGAAACGCAATCTTATTATAACAATAGTTGTAATTCTTTTGCTTATCGGCTCGTGTGCAAATCATAACGAAAATACTAACGAGGAAAGCAGTTCCGATTCAAGCATCTCAAAAATGACAGAAACTTCCGAAGAAACCACTACCACCACCCAAACAGAAAAAACTACCGAAAAAGTCACAACCAAATCTACCACCACAACTGAAACTACCACCACTCAATCCGTCACTGAAAATAACAGTGAAACAACTGATGACATTATTGAATGTCCTGATTTACTGGGAAAAGACTTTGAAGAAGCAGTTGAAATGTTCAGCGACATTATTACAATTGAAAAAGTTGGTGAAGATTATCACCCGTATATTGCAGAAGGACGGATTATTGAACAGGATATTAAAGTCTTTTCAGACATAAAAAAAGGTACTTCGATAAAAGTCAAGATAAGTCTTGGACAAGCCCCCGTTGAAACAACTCCGCCTGAACCTGTACAGCCTGTTGAAACAGCACCGCCCGCACTTGCTGAACCTGTGGTGAACATAATACATTTCGTTTTGAATACCGAATCAGGCTGTGTTCATACTGACGCTGGCTGTTCAGCCGCTCAGAAAATACTACCTGAAAATTATGCGGAAATTGATATCCCTGACAACGAACTTTCAAATTATGTCAATGTTTACTGGGCGTGCGGAAAGTGTTCAAAATCATATTCAAATTCACTCCCTAAATTCTGATAAACAAAAACGGACTTTTTTAAGTCCGTTATTTTTTTGAACCTGTTTTACCTGACCTGAATATAATATAGTGTGCGGAGAACATCTGCACGGTGTTCTCCGTAAATAAATCAAAGGAGGACTTATATGAATCTGAATTTGTTCGACGATATGGACGGTCTTATTCTCCGTGAACGTGAAAACTCACTCAATTCACCCGAAACTTACAAAAGACCAGTTCGTCCGCCTCAGAACAACAGCAGCATTAACAACAACATGTCACGCTTTCCTCAAAATGCCCCTCTTGCTATGGCATATGTACCGTTTCAGGAATGGGGAGAAGTATACACCGATGAAGAAGCTTTCCCGATAGGTACGCTTTTTCCGGAACTGAATTTCCCTTTCAGGAGAGGAGCGGGAGAAAATGAATGAACGTCAGATACTTTTCAATAAAATACAGAAATACAGTTTTGCCATAAAAGAACTTAATCTCTATCTTGATACACACCCCGACTGCCGTCGTGCATTAGCTCTCTTTAATAAGTACAATGCCCTTCTCAAAGATGCCGAAACAGAATTTAACAACCGTTTCGGTCCGATTACTCCGCTACAGACTAACGATACTCAACACTGGTCGTGGATTGACGAACCGTGGCCTTGGGAAAGGAGGTAAATTATGTGGCAGTATGAGAAAAAACTTCAATATCCCGTAAATATAAAAAATCCGAATCCCAAGCTTGCACAATTTATAATAACTCAGCTAGGAGGACCTGACGGTGAATTAGCGGCCTCTTTACGTTATCTTAATCAAAGATATGTCATGCCTTATTCGGAGGTAAAAGGTATTCTTACAGATATAGGTACATCAGTACCGGAAATAGCCACTTCTGCACCTGATGATACGGCATAACTCCATTTATACGGGAGCATATTTAGATAAACATCAATATGATTTTTGTCATTGACAACTATCTTATCAAGTATCTGTCCGTAAAATTCGTCCTCATACTGTACACCGTTGATAAGTTCTTCAATCGATTTCTTTATATCTTCCATTAGCTCCTGACTTTTATCAAGCATGGACTTCTGACTCGCAATACTTTTTTCCATAGTCTGAAACTTTTCAATTTCATCACTATATTTTTTTCTGAGAGATGTAAATTCGTCTCTCTCAATCTCACCGCTTGTATAGAGTTCAATCAGTTCAGTACGTTTTCTGGTGAGTTCCTCAATTTCAGCGGTCAACTCGTCTGTACTTGTCTTATTCCACTCCGCCATTAGAACAGATTCAACAGCCTTTGTCAGATTATTTGCAATTTTTTTGCGGTTATATTTAAGCTGTCTGCACACAAGATACATAATATAGATAACATCTTCATTGCGTATGCTTTCACACGAACAGCCTTTTCTGCCATGCTTTGCGGACTGATAACAACGCCATGCTTTATATCTGCTTCCGTCTTTTCGGGTCTTGTATCTCGCCACAAAACTTGAACCGCATTTACCGCACTTGATTTTTCCGGAAAATATGTAACGGTTACTATACTTTGCTTTTCCCTCTTGTGATAACGATTTTTCATCTAAAATACGATTTGCCTTTTCAAAAAGTTCACGGGAGATAATAGGCTCGTGGTGGTCTTTTATGATAACAAACTCCTCTTGTCCTCTGTTGTACTTCTTTTCATGCGAAAGAAAATCGGGAGTATAAGTCTTTTTCTGCACCAAGTCACCGCAATACTTCTCATTACGTATCACTCGCAGAATAACCGTATTAGACCACTCTTTCACACGCATTGGCTTAATTCCTGCTTCAGCAAGTTCACGGGCTATAACGTGCGTACCTTTGCCCTCATCTGCGAATTTATGGAAAATCAGGCGGACAATTTCCGCACCCTCTTCGTTGATATACATTTTACCGTCTTTGACATCATAGCCGAGCATACTTCTGCCGAATACAACTCCCTGCTCCATCTGACGTTTCTGACCCCACTTCACACGCTCGGAAGTCTTACGGCTTTCTTCCTGTGCAATAGATGACATGATAGCAAGTCTCAACTCTGCATCACCGTCAAGCGTATTGATACCGTCGTTCATGAAAATCACACCTACACCGTATTTTTTCAGTTCACGAGTATAAAAAATGCTGTCAAGCGTATTTCTCGCAAAACGTGATATTTCTTTTGTGATTATCAAGTCAAAATCACCGTTTTTTGCGGAATCTATCATGCGGTTGAACTCCTTACGCTTTTTCGTATTCGTTCCCGAAATTCCTTCGTCCGCAAATACTTCAAACAGCTCCCAGTCGGGATTGTGTTCTATATACTGACGAAAATATCTTTGCTGACTTTCAAAGGAATTTGTCTGATCTGAACTGTCTGTTGATACACGGCAGTATGCAGCAACTTTTTTCTTTTTATCAGGAATTTTTCTCTCCTGATTCATCTGCATATACTTTTCTAACATAATATCAAACCTTTCTATATTTAATCAGTCAGGTTTTTAAGCCTGACTGTTTTGTTTTTCGATTATTTTTTTACACTGTTCCGCTTGTGAATTTGTCAGCAATTGTCTTTTCACCAAAGATGTAAGTATGGCATATTCTACATTCAAAAGAAACATCTTGCTTTCCTGTTCGTTCAGTTTCGGAACATCATTGTTAATACAGGTAAAATTTCTGTTTTTCATAATAAACACCTCCGTTTTCATTTATATGAACAACAGTTTGTACTATATTTCCCAATTATAATATATAATTCAATCATTATTCTATATCGAATATTTTACGCTCTTTTGATATATGTTCACTAATTCCGGCAAATTTGAGTATATCATTTATTGTGTCAATCTGAATATTGGATTTCAGTTCTTTTGGATAAGCACCTGTTTCATTACAAGCCTTTTTTAGCTTTTCTTTGAAAGATTTCAAGTCTGCTTCTCCTTTTTCACTGCTCCTGTATTCATTAAAGGCTGATATTATACGGATTTTACAGTTTTTTGTATTATCATAATCAATGAACATTTCTTCAATACAGTCTGTAGACTTACCATAAAGCTCCAAAACATGGCGGACAAATGCATAAGGCTGTTCAGCATTTTCTGACTTCAATTTTTGTATTAACTGTTGCTGTTTTTTAAGAGTATGGACTCCAATTTCATTGCAGACTGGTTGTTTAGTATGTGCCGAATAATAAACATAAGGATTAGGCTGAGGCAGAAATTGCATTGAAATATCCGGATTATCAATTGCTTTCTGAAATTCTTTAAGCTGTATGTAAAGATTGCCTTCAATATGTCCCAAGTCACTTGAAGAATAATCCGGAATCAGAACTTCAATCTCACGGGAATTTCTGCGGTTAACTCTTGCTCTGCCGATAATCTGCTGTAAACTTATCAAATCCCATGTTTCTGCGATGATAACAGACAGATTTTCATCATGCAGGGAAACGCCATTTTCTGCTACTTTAGTTGTAATTAATGAATTTGAATCAAACTGCTCATGAACAGCAATCTGATACAATTCAACTTTTTTCTCTTCATCAGCATAAACAAACTGACTATCTCCAAGTTGTTCCTGCATCTCTTTGCCCTTATTAATGTCATTGATAAATATAAGTGCTTTTCTGCCATCTTTGTTCTGGGTACGAATATATTCAATAAGTTTTTCTTTGTTGTTGGGGTTATATATTCTGAATTTCAGATAATCCCAGTTAGGCGGAATCCTGTAAATATGCTGGAGATTTGTTTTGAAGCTGCACAACGTTTTCCTAATAACAGAATCGGAAGTTTCCATAGTCAGCGGAGGTGGAGTCTCTCCGTGTAAAGAACCGAAATCTTCCTCTATCTCCCATAGAATTGGTAAAACATCATCTGGAGTTGCAGTCATATAAATACGGATAGTGTTATTAATCTGATTTTTTAAAAAGTCTATTACTTGTTGCGGATATGTAGAGAAAGTAGAATCTTCTGCCAGACAATGACATTCATCAAGAATAAGAACCATTTTTTTGCCCTGATAGGAATAAGAATGGTAAATCAGTTCCTGATAGGTCATGCATTTTAGATTTTCCGTAAGTTTTATATTGTCAAGTAAATCATTCGGAATATCGTTTCTTTTAAGAAACTTTTTGCATAAATCTTTCAGCATTTGTATTTTACAGGCGGTACGATTGGTTAGGATAAGTATTTGCTTTCCTTTAAAAGCCTCTGCAATTTGTTCTGTTACCTTTGTTTTGCCCGAACCTGTAGGACTATGAATCAGAACAGACTGTCCGATTTTCAGTTCTTTGATAGTTTCAGGCGATACAATAGAAGAGAGATATTCGTTGGATTTTCCGATTGTAGACTTAATCACTAAGTAATATCCTGCCTGCTCAGGATTGTCAGAGTGACTTATAGCACGTTCTGCTTCATCAAGTTGTTTTTGGGTTATAAGACTTACCTTCATATAGATTCACCTTTCTGATATACATTAAAATTATAGTCGTTTTCAGCTTTGCTTTTGCTGTACTTATATCATAGCATAAAACTTTCGGGAAATGTTGGTTTTAAATAAGGAATTTTCAGGAAATCTATCTTGCAAAATCGTAGCAAATGGTGTATAATAGAAATATAAATGATTTTATTCGGAAACGTGGGAGGATACTATGACAAGAAAAAAATTTTTAGAGGATATGTTATATTCAGTGTTTGGTGTAAAGTGTGTTGAATATAAAAAGGAAATAGGGGGTACACTTTATTATATAAAAGGCGGTACACTCTGTAAAGACTGTACATATTCATCAAAATATAAAAGTAAATTTATGAAGTTCTGGGAGAAGCTTTTGAATGAAAAATACAATGTTGTTATCATTGATAATAATATCAATAAAAAGTA
>DETU01000069.1 GCA_002362175.1 Ruminococcus sp. UBA3280 | reverse complement strand
ACAACATCAACATCATCAGACAGCACAACATCTACAACAACAGATTCCACAACATCAACATCATCAGACAGCTCAACATCTACTTCTACATCAACCTCAACAAGTACAAATACAGGTATTGTATTAAATGGTGAAGTAAAGAGCTTTTCAGTAGCTGCTGAAGCAGAAGGTTACGGCTTCTATTACAGCTATGAAAAGGAATTCCATAAGGAACAGGTAAACGGACTTACCCTTAATGTAGTTTACGCTGACGATACAACAGAAGATATTGACCTTATTGATTACTTTGACTTTGAAGCATCACCTGCTGAAAAGTTTACAAAGAACAATACAACATTCAAGTATAATGTAGCTTTAGTTTACGCCGGTGAAGATATTGTTGACGAAGCAGGAAAGACTGTTCTTGCAAAGGGTGACACTCTTAAGGACGCAAGTGGATATAATGTTGTAGTTACAGCTTATATCGGTGTAAAGGGTGACGTAAACCTTGATAATCTTGTCGATGCTGTAGACGCTACACAGATTCAGCTTTACTATGCAGTATTCTCTGCTGGCAAGGGTACAACAGAAGATACTCAGCTTTCAATATCAAACACTACTCTCGTTACAGGACCTGATTCGGTTTATGACCATTTTGCAGCATTCCTTGGCGACGTTAACCAGAGTACTCATGTAGTTGAAAATAACTGGAAGGCTTCAAAGGGCAGCAGACAGGTAGATACCGTTGACGCTACAAATATTTCAATCTATTATGCAAAGGTTTCAAATCCTGACAATACTGACGATGAAGAAACTATCTGGGGCAATATACTTGCCGGTAACGCATAATAACGTTTAAACTCTGCCGTCGAGTGGCGGCAGAACACCATATATAAAATTAATTTATTTGAAAGGAATAAACAATAATGAAGACTAATTATTTAAAGAAAGCTTTTGCTGCACTTGCAATTTCTGCTGTTGCAGTTTCTGCTACTTCAGTTTCTGCTTTTGCTGCTGACGAAATCAGAGGTGCTAATAATGGTTTTACTGATGAAGAAATTGCAGATTCTACTATTAAGCCCACAGTTTCAGTTGATAAAATAACTCTTACTCTTGCTGAGGCTCAGGAACTTGTTGCAAGCAGCACCCCTGTTGAAGTTAATGTAACTGTTTCAGGCGGTACTGACGCTTTATGGGCTCCTACAGGTATGCATTTTGATTATGATTCACGTCTTGAAATTTTAAAGGACAGATTTGGTGATGCTGACATTACATTGGGTAAGGGTGGAGCTAAGCTTGCACTCACTACTGAATTATATACAGGTGGTGTTTTCTGTACAACATCTAGTAAAGGTGACTATGGTCTTGATGGTGTACTCTATACAATGTCCTTTAATCTTCCTGCTGATGTTGCTGCTGGCGATAAGTATCCGATTGACATCGTATACAGAAGTTCACCTAATGCTGTTGATAAGTTCACAAACGCTGCAGATAACCGTGTAGGTCAGCTCATGCAGGGATGGGTATTTACTCGGGGTCTTGACAATGGTTGGATTGAGATTGAAGGTGGTACAACAACTACTACTACAACATCTACAACAACAACAACTACTACAACATCTACATCAACTTCTACATCTACATCAACATCAACTTCTACTTCTTCAACATCTTCTTCTACAACATCTACTTCAACAACATCTACTTCAACAACAACATCTACATCTTCAACATCTTCTACAACAACAACAACTACTACTACTACAGGTTCACAGACAAATACAGATGCTCCTGATACAACAGGAACAAACACTAATACAAATACAAATGCAAACAACAATAATAATAACAATAACAACAAGACAACAAGCAGCAACAATAAGAACAGCAGCAAAAACAGCTCACCTAAGACAGGTGTTGCAGGTGTCGGCGTAGCAGCAGCAGGTCTTGCAGTTGCAATCGGTACAGCATTCGTTCTCAGAAAGAAGAATGACTAATTAAAAACTTTTGTGTCCATACGATATAAAGAAAGACTCTCCTTCGGGAGAGTCTTTTTTAATTATTTTATACCCCAGCCATCGATGTCGGCACGTTGCATTGCTCCGAAAATCCTGTTTTTGAATCCATGATTTTTCCTTTCCATTTCAGCAATAAAGTCTTTTGTCTGTTGTCGGTTTGTGTGACCGTCTGCCTGACATAACGATTTGACCACAGGAAAATTATTTTTCATGACAGCTTTTTTTATTGCACGTTCAGGTGCAAGAACAAGAGGACGGATAATATGTATATTTTTATCTTCCATATAGGAAGCAGGTGAAAAACAGCCTATTCGTCCTTCAGTAAAAAGATTCATTATAAAAGTTTCAATAACGTCGTCGTAATTGTGACCGAGAGCGATTTTGTTACAACCGAGTTCAGCGGCAGCATTGTGAATTGCACCGCGTCTCATGCGTGAACACAAACTGCACGGGTTAGGTTCTTTCCGTACATCAAAAACAATTTCACCGATATGTGTTGAGACAATATGGTATTCAGTATTACATTCGGCACAAAATTCCGATACAGCGGAATAGTCACCGTCAGTACCGTTGAATCTTGGGTCAATGGTAAGCCCGACAATATCATAATTAATTCCGATAAAACTTTTTAGCAGGGCAAGTCCCCTGAGCATGACAAGACTGTCCTTTCCGCCCGAAATACCAACGCATATTCTGTCGCCGTCACTTATAAGATTATATTCCTGAATAGCCTTACGCATATACCCGAGAATTTTCTGCATATTTACCTCCGTATTATTTATTTGCAATATTATAACATATTTATAAGAAATTTTCAATTATATCTTGCAAAAATCATGAAAATATAATATAATAGAAAGTATAGAAATTTTTTAGGAGGACTTTTATGGGTAAAATTCTTGTTACAGGAGGCACGGGATTTATCGGAAGTCATACGTGCGTTGAACTTCTTAAAAACGGATATGAAATTGTGATTGTTGATAATCTCAGTAATTCCAAAGAGGCAGCAGTTGGAAGAATAGAAAAAATCAGCGGTAAAGGGGTTACTTTTGTTAAAGCTGACATTTGCGACTATGACGCTCTTTCTGATGTTTTCAGCAAAAATGACATTGATGCGGTTGTGCATTTTGCAGGACTCAAAGCTGTCGGTGAGTCTGTCAGAAAACCGCTTGAATATTACACAAATAATATTCACGGTACACTTGTTCTTCTTAGAGTTATGCGTGAAAACGGTTGTAAGAAGATTGTTTTTTCATCGTCTGCGACTGTTTACGGCATGAACAACAAAGCACCCTATACGGAGGATATGCCTACTTCTGCCACTAACCCTTACGGTTATACAAAAGTCATGATTGAACAGATTCTCCGTGACGTTTGTGTTGCGGATAGTGAATTTAGTGCGGTTGCACTTCGTTACTTCAATCCTATCGGAGCTCACAGCAGTGGACTTATCGGAGAAGATCCAAACGGTATTCCAAATAATCTTGTTCCATATATTGCACAGGTTGCTTCAGGTCGACTGGAACAGTTAAGTGTTTATGGTGATGATTATGACACACCCGACGGTACAGGTGTAAGAGACTATATTCACGTTATGGATTTGGCAAGCGGTCATGTATGTGCCATAGACTATGCCATGAAGCACAACGGTTTTGAGCCTGTAAATCTCGGTACTGGTAAGGGTTCAAGCGTTCTGGAAGTTGTGGCGGCATATGAAAAAGCTTGCGGAAAGCCCATTCCGAAAAGAATAACAGAACGCCGTGCAGGTGATATTGCAACCTGTTATGCAGACGCTTCAAAGGCAAAGAAAATTTTCGGCTGGGAAGCAAAGTCGGGAATTGATGAAATGTGTGCTGACAGCTGGAATTTCACAAAGATGAATCCGAACGGAATTAATTAAGATAAAAAATAAAAGACAGCATAAAAAGAAAGGACTGATAACGTGTCACCGGAGATAAGAAATATGCTTGTTATGTTCGGTGCGGTTGCCGTGGTCATGATTGTTATAATCGTGACCTTCGGCGGTGACAAGCCATTTCAGAGATTTATTTCACTTTTTCTTGAAGAAGACGTACCTGAAGAACATGGCAGAAAAACAAAAAACGTTGAATATTCAGAACCTATACAGAAAAAGTCATCTGCTCCGATTGTTGAAATGGCAACGCTTGTACGAAAGAGTGACGACCGTTTGAGAGTGATTGAAAGTGACGGACAGGTTAAACTTATTGATGAATATTATGAATTGCATTTTGTTACAAGAAAAGGACAGAATATACGCATAGAATGTTCAAAGGAAGCCTATGAAACGATACCGTTCAATCAGCAGGGTTCGCTCACATACAAAAGAAATAAGCTTGTTAAATTCAAATATTATGAAGATACTGTTTATGAAAATATATAAAAAGGAGAAATTATGGTAAACTTCAATAACGACTGGGACGAACTTCTGAAAGATGAGTTTACAAAGGAATATTATCTTAAACTCAGACAGACTCTCATAAACGAGTATAAGACACAGAAAGTTTTTCCGAATATGTACGATATTTTTAACGCAATGAAACTGACTTCATATGATGATGTAAAGTGCGTTATAATAGGACAAGACCCCTATCACAATGAGGGGCAGGCTCACGGTCTGAGTTTTTCGGTAAAGAAGGGCGTTACACCTCCGCCGTCGCTTGTTAATATTTTCAAGGAAATTAAAGACGATGTCGGTATAGACAATCTCGGAAAACACGGTGAACTCACAAAATGGGCAGAAAGCGGTGTGCTTTTGCTTAATTCCGTACTTACAGTAAGGGCTCACTCTCCTAAAAGCCATCGTGGGATAGGCTGGGAAGAATTTACTACCGATGTTATAAAACTGCTGAATCAGCGTGAGAAACCAATGGTTTTCATACTTTGGGGCGGTGACGCAAAGGCAAAACAGAAATTTATCACAAACCCTAATCATCTTGTACTTAAATCTGCTCACCCCAGTCCACTTTCAGCATTCAACGGCTTTTTCGGCTGTAAACATTTTTCACAGGCAAATGAATTTTTACGTGCGAACGGTATGGAAGAAATTGACTGGAGCATAGAATAAAATCCGGAGGACATAATGAAAATAAGAGAGATATTTGACAAAAAAACGGTTTTTTCGTTTGAAGTCTTTCCGCCTAAAAAGACAAGTTCGGTTGATGTTATTTACAGGACACTTGACGAACTTCATGACCTGAAACCTGATTTTATCAGTGTAACTTTTGGTGCGGGCGGAAGCAGTAACAATACATTTGCGTGTGACGTAGCGTCAAGAATAAAGGAGAACGGTATAACGCCGATGATTCATCTTCCCTGTATCAACTATACAAAGGAGGAAATTTCCGCAACTCTTGATGAAATAAAAAGCAGGGGAATTGAAAATATACTTGCTTTAAGAGGTGACAAAAGTCCTGATATTGAGCCGAAAATGGACTTTCTGCACGCAAGTGACCTGATAGAGTATATAAAATCAAAAGATGATTTTGACATTGCAGGTGCTTGTTACCCTGAATGTCACCCCGACGCTGATTCATTTGTTGATGATATAGTCAACCTTAAAAAGAAAGTTGAAGCAGGTGCTTCACATCTTATCAGTCAGCTTTTCTTTGACAATTCAGTGTTTTATGAATTTCGTGAAAAGACGGCAATTGCAGGTATAGACGTACCGATTGAAGCAGGAATCATGCCTGTTGTCAATAAAAATCAGATTGAACGCATGGTGACGACCTGCGGAGCAAGTCTGCCAAGAAAATTCGTAAGAATTATGCAGAAATATGAAAATAATCCTGAAGCACTCAGAGATGCGGGAATTGCATATGCGGTAAATCAGATTGTTGACCTTGTGGCAAGCGGAGTAGACGGTATACATCTTTATACTATGAATAACGCCTATGTTGCGAAAAAAATCAGTGAAGCGGTTTCGGGAATTATTGGTGTATGATGAAACTGAATCCCATTTCCAAAAAAGAAACCGCACGTTATATGGGTATAAAGGGTATTCCTGATGACAGAATATCCGAAATTATTGACAGATGTGAAATTATTGTAAGAGAGTCTGTAATACCTAAATATGTTTATCGGAAAACAACAGTAAATTTCACTGAAAACGGCGTTTTGCTCGGTGGTGTGAATACAATATTGTTAGGCAAGGATATTAAAAAACACCTTTCAGGCTGTACGGAAGCTATAGTCATGGCTGTAACGCTTTCAGCAGAGGCAGATAAGCTTATACGCCGTACTGCCGTTACAGATATGGCGGAGGCTTTGGCGGTGGACTGTCTGTGCAGTGCAGGTGTTGAGCAGGTTTGCGACCGTGCAGAAGAAGAAATTTTTGAAAACGTAAAAGCTAAGTACCGCACATGGCGATTCAGTGCAGGATATGGTGACTTGCCGCTTGGCATTCAGAAAGATTTGCTTATATTTCTGAATGCACAGAGAAGAATAGGACTTACCATAACGGAAAACAGTCTGCTTTTGCCATCAAAGTCGGTTACTGCGATTATAGGAATATCTGAAACACCTGTTGAACGTGGAAAAAAGGGTTGTGAATCATGTAAAATGAAAGGAAACTGTGCATTTTCGGCAAGCGGAAGAACGTGTTCAGAACGGTAAAAATCCGAAAGGAGTATGCGGAATGAAAAAATTAAAATCGGTTGTTTCTTCATTTTTGATTACGGCGGTGTCGGTATCATTTTTTGCGTGTAGCAGTGGGGATTCAGATAAATCGGAAGCAGGTAAGGACGTTGACCCGACAATACGCACGACAATATCTGAAAATGCGAAAAATTCCGAACTTCTTACAGGTGAACTTGAAAACAAGACTATAAAGTGGCTTGCGGAGTGGGATATTAATTCTGACGATAACAGCGGAAAAAGTACACCTGCTTTTCTTGTGGCATTTCAGGAACGTTATGGCGGAAATATTGAATGGCATCAGTGTACCTATGAAGAACGCTATGAACAGCTTGCAAAGGAGATTAACGGCGGTGAGGGAATAGATTTTTTCTATGCAGGTGACCTTGATGCTTTTCCTAAGGGTGCGGTACGTTCGATGTTTGTGCCTGCTGATGATTATATTGATTTTGATTCGCCGTTATGGGCGGACGTTCAGGAAATAAATGACAGTCTCATCTGGAACGGAAGTCATTATGTAGCCGTACCACGAATAGCAGGTGATAACTGTGCCGTGATATACAACAGGAAAACCGTTCGGGAAGCAGGTTTGCAAGACCCTGCCGAACTTTACGCAAAGGGTGAATGGACATGGGATACATTTCAGGATATGCTTGAAAAATTCGTTGACCCTGCAAACCAGCGTTATGGTATAGACGGCTGGTGGTTTGAGTTTGGACTTATTAATACAATAGGTGTTCCGCCTGTAAGCATGGAAAACGGAAAACTTGTGAATAATCTCGGTAGTCCTGAAATGGAACGTGTGCAGAACTGGATATATGAGCTTTACACTGATAATCTTATAGCGATTGGTTCGGAAGATTACGGTTGGAATGCCAAACCAGCTTATATCGGTGAGGGAAAAACTCTTTTCTATCCTTGCGGACTTTATGAATTTTATAGAAAGTCGTCTGACTGGAAAAGTACTTTTGGTGATGAAGCTTTCTTTGTTCCGATGCCTAAAGACCCCGAAGCAGACAAATATTATATACCTGTCGGAATGGAAGCCTATACTTTTGTAAAGGGCGGACAGAATCCCGAAGGAGTAGCGAAATTTCTTGACTGTAAGCGTTTCGTACTGGAAGATGAGGAAACTCTTGCCATAGCCGACAAGCAGGTTTTTGATGATTACGGCTGGACTGAAGAAATGTTTGAAATGAAAGAAAGTATGCAGTCACTTGCTGAAGCTAATCCTTTTATTGACATTTCAAAGGGCGTTTCGGCAGACTGTGGTGATTTGCTTGATAACAGTCTCAGACTTACCGCACGTGGTACACCATGGAATGAAACATATGATTCTATTTTTTCGGTTGTTGATAAATATATTTCAGAGGTCAATGAAGCAGGTTCACCTGAGTAATATTATTTATTGCAGCAGTTGCAAAATGATTTTTATTGTGATATAATGTAATAGTATGTTTAACATTTGAAAGGAGGCTGCGGTGATGAATACAGTTCTTGTAACAGGAGGGTGCGGACTTATCGGCAGATATATATGTTCCGGACTTCTCAAAAAAGGTAATGCCGTTATTGCTGTTGATGAATCAGAGGGGAATTATAATACAGGAAAGCTTCACTATTCTTTCGTTGAAGCGGCTCCCGACGATAAAGACGCTTATGAAGAGATTTTCAGGAATAACCAAATTGACATAGTTGTTCATGCAGCTTGTACGGTTGATAATGATTTTGGTGCTATAGTTACCGAAACACAGATGATGATTTCAGGTCAGTGTGACAGATTTATATATAATACCGCTCTTAATTCAGGAGTAAAGGAATTTATTCTTATAAGTACTGACCAGGTTTATGAATTTCAGAAAAGCCGTGAACCAATAAGAGAAACCAATAAGCTTAAACCTGTTACCAATTACGCAAACCTTAAATTTGCGTCTGAAAAGGCGTTTATAACAGAATTGCAGAACCATAAGGAAGTAATAGGCTGTGTTATAAGGGTAGCACCTGTATATACACATGATTTTATTGAAAACCTTACGGCAAAGATTACAGACCCTAAGGACAATGTAAAATTTGTTTCGGGTACGGGTCAGTACGGTTTTCAGCTTTGTTGTGTGCATAACCTTGTTGACTTCATACTTTGTTTTGTAAGAAGTGCCGATGATACTTCTTATTCAGGCACTTACAATGTAAGTGACAAAAATATTACGACAGCGGCAGATATTATTGCATTTATGAGGGAACATTATCATCTCGGCACTGTTATTTCCCGAAATGCAGGCGGTAAGCTTTCAAAAATAAAAGGTATTTTTTCAAAAGGTAACGACGAAAAGGAAAATTACCGTTATCTTGATATGTCAAAGCTTGAACACAATAATATACTTGACTGTACTAAAGCGGCAAAAATTGCCGTGTTCCGCTGGGATATAAAAAATACAAAATAAAGAAAGGGTACATATAAATGTACCCTTTTTTATTCTATTACGGTGTAATTGTCGGAAGCGGTTTCCTTTGTTGCGTGTTCAGTAACGTTCAAAACCTTTACTTTAAGCGGACGTGTACCCATATTTATTTCGATTATATCGCCGACCTTTACATCATACGACGCACGGGCAACTTTTCCGTTTACAACGATTTTTTCAGCGTCACAGGCATCATTTGCAACTGTTCTTCTCTTTATAAGACGTGTGACTTTCAGATATTTGTCTAATCTCATATTATCTCCTTTGCTAATCAAAAGGGAACAGACCATTGTGCCTGTTCCCGAAGTTTCTCAGTTATTGATAGAAGCCTTTAATGCTCGTCCTGCCTTGAAAGTAGGTGCTTTGCACGGAGGGCAAACCATCTTAGCCTTTGTCTTAGGATTGATACAGGTCTTTTCTCCTCTTTCACGAACTTCAAATGTGCCGAATCCTGTAACAGATACCTTTTCACCTGTTTCAAGTGTTTCCTGAATAACGGCAACTGTAGCGTCAAGAACAGCGGCAGCATCTTTTTTTGTGCAGTTCATTTTATCTGCGATTGAAGTGATAAGTGCAGTTTTAGTCATTTTCATTTTCCTCCGAATTAATAATATGTTTAGCCTTGTCCCAGTAGACATCAATTTCTTCTATTGAAAGATTTTTCATATCGGTTTTGTCCGAAATAATAAGCTTTTCGGTAACAGCGAAACGTTTTATGAATTTATCGGTCGAGGTTTTTAGTGCAAGTTCGGCATCTATTCCGAGATGACGTGCTGCATTTACACATGAGAAAAGCAGGTCACCTATTTCTTCTTCAATGTGCTTTTTGTCACCTTCAGCAACAGCTTCGTCAAATTCAGCCTTTTCAGCGGAAATACAGGCTATTGCATCATCTGCACACCTGAAATCCATACCGGCACGCATAGCACGTTTGCCGACCTTCTGGGCTCTCATAAGTGCGGGAAGTGACTTTGCAACACTTTCAAGAGTATCGGTATATGTTTCCTGACCTTTTGTCTGCATTTTGATAGCGTCCCAGTTTTTCAGCACTTCACCTGTTGAATCAACTGTAATTTCGCCGAAAACATGAGGGTGACGGATAATAAGTTTATGGCATATTTCGTCACATACATCATCAAAATTAAAGGAGCTTTTCTCCTCCTCTATTCTGCAATGAAATACAACCTGAAGAAGAACGTCACCGAGTTCTTCACGGAGCAGGTCGGTATCTCTGAGGTCAATAGCCTCAATAGCCTCGCAGGTTTCCTCGATAAAATCACTTTTAATTGATTCGTGCGTCTGTTCCCTGTCCCACGGACAGCCACCCTCTCCACGCAGGAGACGAACGATATCAATCAAATCATCAATAGAATAATGCTCTTTCTGCTGAAAATCAACCATAGAAAAAACCCTCCTTAAAGACGGACTAAATATTATAATACCTTAAAATCCGATAAAATGCAATATATTTTTGCATTTTTGGCGATATAGCTTAATAAAATTTTATTTAACAATGTGTTTTGTAAAATTTTACCTGTAAATCAAAACACACGGGCGGAAAAATCCGCCCGGTTGATGTTTTATGTTCTGTCAACAAATCCTACTTTTCTGTATACCTTTGAAACTATTCTCTGAGAATATCTCAATGCTTTTTCCGCACCTTCGGTATAGCATTTTTTCAGATATGCCTTGTCTGCAATAAGTCTTGCAAATTCCGTGCGTACAGGTTCAAGATGGTCTGCTACAGCCTCACCTACAGCAAGCTTGAAATCGCCGTAGCCTTTTCCTGAAAATTCCGATTCAATGGACGCAAAGTCTTTTCCTGTAACGCTTGAATAAATTGTCATGAGGTTGTTTATACCGTCTTTTCCCTCACGGTAGCACACTTCTGCGTCACTGTCGGTAACAGCACGTTTGAATTTTCTTATAATAGTGTCCTTGTCGTCAAGAATGAGTATAACAGCATTGGGATTTTCGTCAGACTTGGACATTTTCTTGGTCGGGTCCTGAAGTGACATTACTTTAGCACCGATTTCAGAAATATAAGGTTCGGGAAGTGTAAAGAAGTCGCCGTATCTCTGATTGAAACGCTGTGCAATATTTCTTGCAAGTTCAAGATGCTGTTTCTGGTCAACACCTACGGGAACGAGGTCGGCGTTATATGCGAGGATATCGGCAGCCATGAGTACAGGATAGGTAAAAAGTCCTGAATTTACGTCATCGGCGTGTTTTTTGCTTTTATCCTTGAACTGTGTCATGCGTGAGAGTTCGCCGAACTGTGTGTTACAACCGAGAATCCAGCTTAATTCTGCATGGGTCTTTACATGACTCTGTATGAAAAGTATGGATTTTTCCACGTCAATTCCGCACGCCATAAGAAGTGCATAAGAGTTCATGGTGTTTTGTCTTAGCTTGACAGGGTCTTGTTTTACGGTTATTGCGTGCATATCGACAACGCAGTAGATACAGTTATATTCGTCCTGAAGAGGTCCCCAGTTTCTTACCGCACCGATATAGTTGCCGAGGGTAAAAGTGCCTGTTGGTTGGATACCGCTGAAAATCAGCTTTTTATCTTCCATTTAGAAAAACATCTCCTTATTTTGCATTGCGTGCTGCTGCGTCGTCCTTGAGCTGACAGCTTCTGAGTTCATTGAGGACACGCTGATAGAGTACATAGAAAGTACGGAGTTCAGGTTCTGTTTCGGGAATTATACCCGGTTTGATTTCTGTCTTGTAAACAGCGTTCTTTGTGAGCAGGAAAATATTGTGTGTTTTTCCTTTCGGGAGGTCATATGACTTTGTTTTCTGACATTTCGGAAGAAGCTGACCTGCGTTTGCAACGAGAGTGTGAGTAGCCTGAACGAGATTTCTGTACTTCTGTGAAGCACCTGTATATTCTCCGCCGTTGTTGAAGTAGAGGTTAGCTGCACCGTTGATGAAGCATACCATTGAAGTGAGGACTGTCGGGGACATAGGAATGTCGATAACGACACCGAAAACTTCGTTTTTCTTTAAGTTTGCATTGAAGAAGCGTGCGGGGAAGTTGATAGCCTGACCTCTTGTCATGAGGTACTTCTGAGTTACGGCATATCTTTCAGTCATTTTGTTTGGCATAATTAAATTCCTTTCATTTATAAATTATTTCAGGATATAATCAGTTTAACCAAGTATATCCTTAGTCATGTTTGCAAGTATTTCCATACCTTTCTGAATCTGTTCGTTTGTAGGTGTGGAATAGTTGAGACGGAACGAATGGCTTTTTTCCGATTCGTCAATGCTGAACGAATTTCCCGGAACAACGGCGATTTTGTATTCCTGAATAGCTTTTTTACAGAAATCGTTCATATCACAGTTGTCGGGGAGTGTACACCATACGAAAAGTCCGCCCTGTGGTCTGATATATGAAATCTTGTCAGAAAATCCGTTATCAATGTAAGAACACATCAAATCACATTTTTTCCTGTAAATTTCACGCAGACCTGCAAAATGTTCATCAAGGTTCACAGAAGTCATGAAACGGTGTGCGACAACCTGAGCCCATATATTTGAGTGAACGTCCGAAACCTGCTTGCACACAACGATTTTCTGAATAATCGGAGCAGGTGCGGAAACAAAGCCCGTTCTGAAACCTGAAGAAAGAATCTTTGAGAATGTGCTTGAATAGATAACACGTCCTTCTGTGTCAAGACTCTTGATTGTAGGAACGTTTTCACCTGCGAAGCGTAATTCACCGTAAGGGTCGTCCTCAAGAATGATAAAATCATATTTGCAGGCAAGTTTATAGACCGCTTTTCTCTTTTCAAAGGACATTGTACGCCCTGTCGGGTTCTGAAAATTCGGGATAACGTATAGCATTTTTACGTTTTTCTGAGTTTTCAGGGCATTTTCAAGTTTTTCAAGATTAATGCCGTCGTCGTCCATGTCAACACCGCAGAGATTCACGTTATAAGAACGGAAAGCATTGAGTGAGCCTATAAAGCATGGTGATTCACAAAGAAGTGTGTCGCCCTCATTCAGAAGTACTTTACATGAAAGCTCGTTAGCCTGCTGACCGCCCGACGTTACAATAACGTCATCAAAGTCTGAATTATAGCAGTTTTTTGATGCAAGCCACTGTTTCAGGAAATCACGGAGAGGAGTATAGCCTTCTGTGATGTTGTACTGTAAAGCAAGAATGGGGTCGTCTCTGAGGAGTTCGGCAGAAATTTCAGCGATTCTTTCTGTCGGAAAAGCCTCGGGAGCGGGGTTGCCTGCCGCAAATGAGATTACACCGGGGACTGATGTGAATTTGAGAATTTCTCTGATAGCAGAAGCCTGAAGCTTTGTGACTTTATCAGAAAATTTATAGTTCATTTTTAAAACCAGCCTTTCAGTTTATGTCATTTATGTGAATTTGGAAGCTTAAAACAGCTTATTTTATATTATACCACATATTTTCTGATTCTGCAACATATATTTTTGTGAAAACAAGAAAATCGGACTATAATTTTCTTACTGACTGTAATTGTAAAGGGTGATTTTTTGAAAAAACAGAATTTTCTTAAAGGTTCGCTTATACTTATGCTTTCCGCAGCGGCTGCAAAAGCACTGGGAGCATTGTTTAAAATACCGCTCACCAATCTGCTTGGTGGTGTCGGAATGAGTTATTTCAGCTGTGCATACAGTCTTTTTATGCCTGTCTATGCACTTACTGTTACGGGTCTTTCTTCTGCTGTTGCACGAATGACCGCACAAAGCATTGCTCTGGGAATGTATAAGAATGTAAAAAAAGTACGCAGTACGGCATTGATTCTGTTTTCTGCCGTCGGACTTGTCGGGAGTGCTGTTACGTTTCTGCTGTCCAAATCTTTCAGTGTTTATTCTGCCGGAAGTACAGAAGCATCGTTAGCGGTAGCAATGATATCGCCGTCTGTATTTTTCGGCTGTATAATGTCGGTTGAACGTGGATATTACGAGGGTATGAGTAATATGTACCCTACAGCTGTTTCGCAGGTTATAGAGGGTGTTGTAAAAGTAACGGCAGGACTGTTTCTGTGCGGATATGTAACAAGGCATAGCAGTGAAATAATGGTTTATTTTCCCGAAATTACCGATACAAGAGCAATTGCGGCAGCCGCAGGAATACTCGGAGTTACTTTGTCGTCTGTAGGTGCAACGTTATTTTTCGGGATTATGAGGATTTTCGGAAAAAATATTCTTTCCGGCGGAGAAAATACCGTAATGAAACGCAGGGAAATTGCACGTGAACTTGCAGTTAATGCCGTTCCGACGGGGATAAGTGCAGTAGTGACAAATCTTACCGCACTTATAGATATGTGGACTGTTATTGGTTGCATATCGCATTTCGGAAGCAGAATAAATATTCCCGACGGAATTTCAGAAAAGGAAATGCCTGATTTTGTTTACGGTTCATTTGCGGGAATTGCACTTACTGTCTTTAATCTTGTGCCGTCCGTTACAAATATGCTCGGAAAAGGTGTTCTTCCTTGTGTTACGGAGGCTTGGGAAGGAAAAGATATAAAATCACTTTCAGAAAACAGTATGCAGGCTTTGCTTGCGTCTGCTGTCATTGCAGTACCGTCAGCTTTCGGAATAGCAGTACTTGCCCCCGAAATACTCGGTTTTCTTTTTCCTAAACAGACGGACGAGACGGCAATATGTATAAATGCTTTGAGACTTCTCATGCCGGGTATGATATGCCTTTGTGTATCATTTCCACTTTTCAGTATGTTGCAGGCTATCGGGAAAGCATCTCTGCCAATGAAAATAATGATTCTAGGAACTGTTATAAAACTTGCAGGAAATATTATTTTGATACCATTGATTAGCGTTGACGGTGCGGCTGTGTCAACGTCACTGTGCTATGCTGTAATACTTGCCGTATCGCTTAAACTTTACATAAAACATTCAGGGATAAGCCTTAAAATAAAATCATTTGCAAGGATTATCTATGCAGGGGCAATGTGTGCAGGGTCGGCATATCTTGCTTCGGGAATTACTCAACGGTTGGGTATGAGCAGATTCGCTGTACTTGTGTTATCGGTTGCAGTAGGCGGAATGGTTTATCTGACAGTACTTGCCGTATGCGGTTCAGATATAAAGCGTTCGGGAAAACCTGCATTTGAATAAAAAAATTCCCCTGACCGTCAGGAAAGGGGAGTAGTATTTTAATTTATTTTTATTTAAGAACAGAGTCATCTGTGCTTATATTTTCAGCACTTACAGGTGAAAGTATAACTTCCGATTTGTTTATTTCGTTGTCAAGAGTCGGGAAGAAACCGACCGTAAACGAATCTGTTCCTGAAGGAACAACAAAACCACCTGCAAGAAAACCTGTAAATTCGCCATTTGCAGGAATTGTTATATAGTCATCAATACATTTAGGTAAATTTTGTAAAGCGTATAATTTAGTACGAACATCAGATGAAATTTCCGTGCCATCGGGGAGAGCCATAAAAAAATTATTCAGTGAACTGATTTCATATTCTATATCTGTATTGTTTTTTATTGTAGCGTTGATATATATATAGTCGTTATTAGTTTCATTATTAGGTATTCTTACGACGGAATTAAGCGTAAAAACGGTGTTGTTTACTTCTATTTCCTGTCCGAAAGCTGAATTTGTCTTGTTTGCATTTCCTGAATATTTGGTAGGGTCTTGCTGTACAGGCTGATTTGGGTCGATGTATGAAATCTCCGCATTTGAGCTACTGGAAGTTTTATCTGAGCAGGAAAAAGCCGACACGGCAGAAAGTGACATTGCAAGAATAATTGCAGTAAGTTTTAATTTTTTCATATATCTAATCCTCCGTTTTTGATTTTCTGAATTATGCTTATATAATTTTTTCATGTACAATCATAGTATAACACAGAATAATATATATTGTCAAGAAAAAAATAAACAGTTCCGCAAGGAACTGTTTATAATTTCATGTTCTGTAAAATTATTCAGCAGAAGGAGCAGCAACAGGACAAACGCCTGCACAAGCACCACATTCTACACAAGCGTCTGCGTCGATAATATACTTGCCGTCGCCTTCAGAAATAGCGTCAACAGGACATTCGCTAGCACAAGCACCACAGCTGATGCAATCATCATTAATAATATATGCCATAATAAAGCACCTCCGTAATTTTTCAGGGATAAAACCTTTGTACTTATATTTTATCATATTTACAGAAAAAATCAATACTTTTTTGTTAGTATAAACTTACATAATATACGGAAATCCGCATATAATATTATTTCTGTTCTTTTTTGACGGAACATATCAGTAATCCCGAAACTGTCCAAAATATAGGTGAAAAGGTTATATTACTGCACCCAATGAAGAATATAACAATGCCACATATAAACATCATAAACGTACAGATATTTATGTCAGAGGGGGATTCTTTTATTTTTCTTATACCGCCGACCATTACTGACACAAGAATTAGAATAAGTGCAATTAATGACGGAATACCTCTTGTTGCGGCGGTGTAGAGATACTCATTGTAAACTTTGTCAAAAGTGCCACGATTAAGGGCAATAATTGTGTTTATGTCAGCGGTTTCGGGGTCAAGACCGCCGTTTGTGTAAAGCTGGGGATAGACAAGCTGGTCAGGTCCTGTGCCGACAAGATAATATTTCTGAATTATATCTTTAGTAGTATTATTAAGATGTTTATAAACCTCAGTTGTATCGGATATGTTAATTGTTTCGCTGTCATAGTCACCGCTTGCGGAAAGTCTCATGTAGGAGTCAGCCCACCACAGCGTGTAACCGTCGTAAAGTTTATATGAAGATATTTCACCGACAAGTCCGCAGTTTACGATAATTACGGAAGCGATAGCCGGAATTATTGCCGAAAAAAGTGAAGCAAGCCTTATTTTCGGAACTTTTGAAACAAATACCGCTGTAACTGCTAAAATTATACTTGAAATAATTCCTGTTATTCCCATAAGCGAATATGTAAACATCATAACAAAAGAAAATATACAGGAACTTATAATACAAAAAATTCGTTTCTTTTTATTGCCGGTTGTTACACTCATTACAAGTGATGCCGTAAGTGAAAGGCTGAGAACCATTGCGAGAAAAATAGGGGACTGTGCAAGACCGCTTGCCGCATTGGCTTTTATGTTCAGAAAAACAAAGCGGTAATGACTTAATTTTCCCGTAAATACCTGAATCAACGCAACAAAAGAGTGAAGAAGTCCAGACGCTATAACGGAATTTATTATTGTATTTACTGCTTTTTCACGTTTTACCGACATTGCGGTTATGAAAAATCCGAAATAGAAAATAATTGCAAGAAGTCCTTCTCCACGTCCCGAAAAACCGTAAAATGAAGTATTTACGGAATAGGAGTTTATAAGTGAGACAACTCCCCATAAAATCATTGCACCGAATGTACAGACAGGAAAAATCTTTTTATGGTTTATGTATTTCTTCATGACTGCAATAAGTGCAAGAATCATACATATTACTCCTGAAACAGCAAGACCGCCTGATACTATAGAATAGGAAAGTTTGTCAATGAATTCAGGTATAACCGCAAATACCGATACTGTGAAACAGACAGCCGAAAGACCGAATGTTGCAAGCTTTGAATATTTTTCTTCAGTCATATTGAGAATGAAATTGGATTTTTCCGTTGAGTTGAATAATTGCTTTGACATTTTGAAAACCTTTCCTTGAATTTACTTATCTGAAATTGTTATTGTATAGCTGTCGTCGTTCAGTTCGCCGACCGTTATTTTAATTTTAGGGTCAACGGACTGGTTTCCGTTTTCGTCATACCAGTTAAATCCTGAAATACTGCTGTCAATAACGTCTCCCGTATGATAAAGGTTATCGGTATCGGTATCGTCAATAATCCGTACAAGACGTTTTCCCGCATCGTTGTTTGTCGCCTCATTCTGACCGCTTGCGTATTTCCAGTATTTCCAGCCTGAATTGTCTGATATTTCACCGTTTACATGAATAACACGTATACCGCTTCCCGTTGATTTCCACCAGAAGTCCTTTTTGATACTGCTGTTGTTATTGTCAAGTGTTGTGTATTCAACTACAAAAAATTCAGAATAATAATTGTTTTCCATTTTTCCGTATGGAATAATTACACAATTACCGTTTTCAGTCTGTGCATTTGTGAGAGTGAATGTCTGAGTACCTGCCGAGATGTCATATATTTCCACCTGACTTCTCTTGAACCAGCCAAGCATAAGTTTTGAAACTGCGGAAAGGTCGGAATTAGCTTCGTCCATGAGGTCATAACCTGCTGAACCGTGCATACCCTCAAAGTCTTTTTCACCGTTATACAGATAAAAATCGGGAAGTCCCATACAGTGACCCATTTCGTGAAGATAACTGCTGTTGAAGTTTTTGTAGTCGGTTTTGCTTTCTATCTGTGCGTTTCCGACTATTACATGACCAACAGACATACCGTCAACTTTCAGGTCATTTGTTCCGCCGTACTGTCCGGCGGCAGGCCACCAGTTATCCGCCCCCGCTTCTGTCGGTACGGATATAAGCGTTGTATCAATTATCTTGTCGCCGTTGCCGTCAAATTCCGTAAAGTCCTCACTGTTTTCAAACGCCTGAAAAACCTCGTTTATAAGATTGACATGATATATATCGCCCTCATATGCGGACTTGTTTTCCTTTGTGGTATAGCGGAAAACCTTTCCGTCAATATTCATGCTTCCCTTTGAGGAACGATTATAGAAAGCGGACATACTTTCAAACGGATAATTTCTGTCCTCTGTGTTTTCGTCACCGAAAGCGATTTTTTCTATTTCTTCTGCTGACGGGTCGTACTGATATTTACAGTCGGGAAAGTCAACATAAAATATGACAAGTTCTGCATTATTCTGAGAGGGCATAGAGCCGTAGAGGTCTTTGACAGGTGCTTCAATAAATTCAGATGTTACGGCAGTTGTGGAAGAAGTGGTTTCCGAATCCTGTACAGAACTTGTAGAAGTAGTGGTTGTCGTGTCGGTTGAAGTTGATGAAGAAGTATCTGTATCTTCCGACCATTGATATACAGGGTCTGCCCATTGGTTTATTACATATTTTCTCATCATAATCAGGTCAAAAATATCAATTTTTCCGTCCTGATTTATATCAGCAGTCTGCAAGTATTCAAGTGAATCGTCAGGGTCACTTCCGTTGACTGAATAGTAATTGTAGTCTATATGATAAGAATTATCGGACGTAAGGGAGAGCTTGTTGAGAATATGCTTGGAAAGAAGGAGCAGGTCGGCGATATTTACCTCGGAATCGTTGTTGAGGTCGCCCATACAGCCTATCTGTTGCCAGCCTGCAATTACAGGAAGCGTTACTGCACATATCGAAATAGAAAACGCCGCAGACAACGATATGAATTTTCTTTTGAATGATTTCTTTTTCATTGTAACATCTCCTTTATATAATATTTATGATTATGATTATGAAAAATGCGGACGGTTCTGCCGTCCGCATTGCGTTGACTTATTTTGCGTAGTCAGTAACTCTGCTCTCACGGATAAGATTGACTTTAATCTGTCCCGGGTAATCCATTTCGGACTCAATCTGCTGTGCAATCTGTCTTGCGACAAGCACCATTTTTTCATCGTTGATGACTTCCGGTACAACCATGATTCTGACTTCACGTCCTGCCTGAACAGCAAAGCATTTTTCAACACCGTCATAAGAGGTGCATATTTCTTCAAGTTTCTGGAGTCGCTTGATATAGCTTTCATAATTTTCGCTTCTTGCAGCAGGTCTTGCTGCGGAGATAGCGTCGGCGGCCTGAACAATGCAGGCTATAACCGTTTTGGGTTCTACATCGTTGTGGTGTGCCTCAACGGCATGGACAACAACAGGACTTTCGTTGTATTTTTTACATACATCAACACCTATCTGAACGTGTGAGCCTTCGATTTCGGAAGTAAGAGCCTTACCTATATCGTGAAGAAGTCCTGCACGTCTTGCCATATTTGCGTTTACACCGAGTTCAGAAGCGAGAACTCCGCAGAGTTTGGCAACTTCAATAGAGTGGTCAAGCACGTTCTGTCTGTAACTTGTACGGAATTTAAGTCTGCCGATAAGTTTTATAAGTTCGTGGTTTATACCGTGGACATTGGTTTCTATAACAGCACGTTCGCCCTCCTGCTTTATACGATATTCAACCTCACGGCGAGCCTTGTCAACCATTTCCTCAATACGTGTCGGGTGGATACGACCGTCAGCAATAAGCTTTTCGAGGGCAATTCTTGCAATTTCACGACGAATCTGGTCAAAGCACGAGAGGGTGATAGCTTCGGGGGTGTCGTCAATAATGAGGTCAACACCGGTAAGGGTTTCGAGGGTACGGATATTTCTTCCCTCACGTCCTATAATGCGTCCTTTCATTTCGTCATTTGGGAGAGGAACAACGGAAACGGCGGCTTCTGAAACCTGGTCTGAAGCGACTTTTGCGATAGCAAGGGAAATATAACTCCTTGCCTTTTCATGACATTCATCTTTAATCTGCTGTTCATAGGCTGCTACCTTGACGGCTTTTTCATGCACGAGGTCATCTTCAAGTTTGGAAATTATGTATTCCTTTGCCTGTTCTCTTGTAAATTCTGAAATTCTTTCCAGAACGTCCATCTGACTTTTTTTGATAGTTTCGGCTTCCTTGAGTTTTTCGTCAGCAGATTTGATTTTCTGATTTAGAATATCGTCTTTCTTTTCAAGGTTATCGTTTTTCTTATCAAGATTTTCTTCCTTTTGCTGCATACGTCTTTCCTGACGTGACAGCTCTGCTCTGCGTTCCTTGATTTCCTTGTCTGCTTCTGTGCGGAGCTTATGAATTTCGTCCTTAGCTTCAACTAACGCACTTTTTTTCTTGTTATCAGCGTCCTTTTCAGCGTCCTTAATTATACGTTCTGCCTGTTTTTCAGCCGAACCTATAACGGATTCAGCCTGTTGCTTACGCCGTTCGATACCTGCATCAATGCCTTTTTTATAAGCCTTGCTGTAAGTGAGAACACCGGCAACAACCGCACCTACTATAAGTGCAACAATAATAAGGACAATAGAAAGAGTCAAGTTCATACAGTGCATTACCTCCTTTAATAAAATTAGTTAATAATCTTGTATCATAAATCTGATTACTACTTAAAGGCGGTAAATGCCGCATCATTTTATTCATTTGTTAAAATATATTGATTAAGAGCCTAATCATAAGATTAAAGCCCGCAAAACATAGCGGACAATAGATGTCCATATTTGTTCCGTTATCATAATTCAGTAAAGGTGCGGTAAATTCATTATGTCTCTTTACAGAAAGAACCGTCACCGTAATGATTTAAAACAAAGCTGCAAATACTGCCTGAAGTAATATTCTGCAAATAAATACAACATAATTATTATATACTTTTTCTTTCCTTATGTCAATAGATTTCTTATGAATAATTACAAAAAGGATATATTTTTTTCACTGAACAAAAAAGACAACAGTCAAATTATGAATAAATTGTAAATATTTCTTTGAGTACTTGACTTTGAGTGTGAAAAAGTTATATACTATTTTTAGCACTCGATGAGTGAGAGTGCTAAAATTACGATTTGGAGATGTTGTTTTATGGAAACCAGACAGTTCAAGGCAGAATCTAAGAGACTTCTTGAAATGATGATTCATTCAATTTATACGCATAAGGAAATTTTCCTCAGAGAACTTATCTCTAATTCCAGCGACGCTATTGACAAGCTTTATTTCAAGTCGCTTACTGATGATAAGGTGGGTCTTAACAAGGACGATTTCGCTATATGGCTTACAGCCGATAAAGATACACGTACTCTTAAAATTACCGATAACGGTATAGGTATGACAGAAGAAGAACTTGAAAATAATCTCGGCACTATCGCTAACAGTGGTTCGCTTAAATTCAAGACAGAAAACAAGCTTGAAGAAGATAATCAGATTATCGGACAGTTTGGTGTCGGATTTTATTCTGCTTTTATGGTTGCAAAGAAAGTTACCGTAATTTCAAAGGCTTACGGCAGTGATAAGGCTTATCAGTGGGAGTCCGGAGGCGTTGACGGTTACACAATTACGGAAGCCGAAAAGAAAAATGCAGGTACTGAAATTATTCTTGAACTGCTTGAAGATACAGACGACGAAAATTACAGCGATTTTCTTGACCAGTACAGACTCAAGTCACTTGTTAAGAAATATTCCGACTATATCCGTTTCCCTGTTAAAATGGAAATGACACACAGCCGTCCCGTTGAAATGTCCGACGAGGACAAGGAAGCAGGAAAAGCACCTGAATATGAGGAGTATATTGAAGTTGAAACACTCAACAGTATGACACCCCTCTGGAAGAAAAACAAGACGGAACTCAAAGAAGAAGATTACAAACATTTCTATACGGAAAAGTTTTATGATTACAGTGAACCGCTCCGCTATGCACACGTAAAGAACGAGGGTAACGCTAATTATAATGCACTGCTTTATATTCCGTCAAAAGCACCTTTTGACTTCTATTCAAAGGAATATGAAAAGGGTTTACAGCTCTATTCCAACGGCGTTCTTATCATGGACAAGTGTGCCGACCTGCTTCCCGACTATTTCAGCTTTGTAAAGGGTCTTGTTGATTCGGAAGATTTGTCACTGAATATTTCACGTGAAATGCTCCAGCATGACAGACAGCTTAAAGTTATTGCAAAGAGTATTGAAAAGACGATAAGCAGTGAACTTAAAAAGATGCTGAAGAACGACCGTGAAAAGTATGAGGAATTTTGGAAAGCTTTCGGTTTACAGCTTAAATACGGTATTTACAGCGATTACGGCATGAACAAGGAAAAGCTTCAGGATTTACTGATGTTCACTTCTTCAAAGGAGAATAAGCTTGTAACTCTTGACGAGTACGTTACAGGTATGCGTGAAGAACAGAAGTTCATTTACTATGCAACAGGTGACAGCGTTGAGAGAATCGAACAGCTTCCGCAGACTGAACTTGTAAAGGAAAACGGTTTTGAGATTCTCTATCTTACAGACAATATTGACGAATTTGCAGTAAAGACGCTTATCAAGTATAAGGACAAGGAGTTCAAGTCTGTTTCAGCCGATGATTTAGGTCTTGAAAATACCGAAAAAAAGGAGGAAATCAAGGCTAAGGAAGAAGAAAACGCCGACCTCCTCAAAGAACTTGCAGAAGCTCTTGACGGTAAGGTTTCAAAGGTAATTCTTTCACAGAGACTTAAATCACATCCTGTCTGCCTTACAAGTGAGGGTGAAATTTCACTTGAAATGGAAAAAGTCCTCAATTCAATGCCGAACGGTCAGAAAATATCGGCACAGCGTGTGCTTGAAATCAACCCTGAACATGAGATTTTCGGCAAGCTTAAATCAATGAAAGAATCCGACGACAAGGAAAAACTTGGCAAGTATGCAAAGCTTCTCTATAGTCAGGCACTTCTTATTGAGGGTATGAATATTGAAAATCCCGTTGAATTTTCAAATCTTATATGTGAACTGATGTAATAAATAAAAGTCCGCCGTACATTGCGTATGGCGGATTCTTTGTTGACATTTGATATTGTTCATATTATAATTAAAATAATAAGATAATATACTTGAAAGGTGATATTTATGGGAATGATAAAGAGAATTTCAGCTATAATCGTGACTGCTGTTGTTATGTGTGTCGGTATTGTAGGACTTGTTTCGTGTAGAAAATTCGGAGTTTGCGGAAAAAATATCACTTGGAAACTTGATGATGAGGGTACGCTTACTATTAGTGGTAGCGGAGATATGTCGGATTATTCAGACATAAGTAAATATGACGAGGACGATGCGGTAATAGATACGCCATGGTTCAGTAGCTCGGAACTGGTTAAAAAAGTTGTTATAAATGACGGTGTAAAAAGTATTGGGGACAATTCATTTTATCATTTCGAAAATCTTACGGCAGTAAAAATTCCCGATAGTGTAAAGGAAATTGGCGAAAGTGCTTTTAGCAATTGTTATAGTATTACAGAAATAACAATACCAAACGGCGTTGTAAGTATTGATGATTTTGCATTTTTCGGTTGTAAGTCTGCCACAATAACGCTCCCCGACAGTTTAACGACTATTGGTAACGACGCATTGGCTTATAATAAGATGGAAGAAATAACGTTTTCTGAAAATGTGGCAAGTATCGGAGAAAGAATATTTTTCAATTGTTTCAATCTGAAAAAAGTTGGTATTTTAAATGCCGAATGTAAAGTTGACAATTTAGGTTGTATTGAAGTTACTGTATGTGGGTATGAGGGTTCTACAGCACAGAAATGTGCGGAAAAGTACGGATATAATTTTGAGGCACTGTAAATAAAAAAGACTTCTCATAGAGAAGTCTTTTTATTGGTGCGAGTAATGGGACTTGAACCCATACGTCCTTCGACACACGCCCCTCAAACGTGCCTGTCTGCCTATTCCAGCACACTCGCATTGCAGTATAATCAGATTTTACAAGGGGCTTATCATCTGACTGCTTTAATATTATAGCACAAAAAAAATCATTTGTCAAGCGTTTTCTGAAAATTTTTTCGGATTTTTTTTCTTTTCTCTCAGTTTCTTGAAAAATAGGGACAAAACGTCTGCACATTCTTTTTCCATAATTCCGCCGTTGACGTTAGGTCGGTAATTATATGGCAGTTCAAACATTTTCTGTACCGATATAACAGAACCACTTTTCAAATCGTATGCCCCGAAAATTACATCATCGATTCTTGCGTTGATTATTGCACCACAGCACATGGGACACGGTTCTAATGTGACATATATTGCACACTCCGGAAGTCGCCAGCCTCCGAGAGTATGGCAAGCCATATCTATAGCCATTATTTCAGCATGGGCGAGGGCATTTTTTCTGCCCTCACGCATATTTCGTCCCTCACCGACTATCTCGCCGGTAGTTTTCTTTACAATAACAGCTCCTACAGGAACTTCACCCTCATTTGCAGCCATTTCAGCAAGTTCAACGGCTCTTTTCATATATTTGTCCATAATTCTCCTAATAAATTACTTTTATAGTTGCGGCAATCAGGCATACAAATGCCACTGCTCCGAACGGGAAAGACCTGAATGAAAATATCAGACGGTCTTTTGTGGATATATCGGAATGATACTCTGCAAAATAATGTTGCTTGTTTTTGCGGTTTCTTGCGATATATATGAATATTGCTGTAAAACTGCTTACAATAAATACACCTGTCATTATAAGATTGCGTATAAGGAACATATTTTCAGAAGTGTTCATTTCAATAATAACGATTGAAAGCTGATACATTTTGTATACAGTACTGACTGCAAAGGCTGTAAATATTGAACCGCTTTTCAGCATACCGGTTGAAGCGATTACAGAAATAATAAAAACCGTCGGCATTTCCTGAAAGTTCTGTGTTAAAAGCGATGCCATGACAGCGGTAATAATGATTGCAAAAGCGTCACCAAACTGTCTTAGTGCTGAAAATATCGCACCTCTGAAAAAAGTTTCCGAAGCAACTGAAACTATAATAACGTCAAATATGGTATAAATAACATATTCTGCCTGTCCCCATACCGAAATATCGGTGTTGATACTTTTGAAGTAGGAGTAAATTTCCTTTGCACTGCATGAATATGCGTCGGGAATATTTGTAACCGTGCATACCGCAAGGGAAAGAGCAATTGCACTTATTAATTCAGAGGGGTGATTCATGGTACTCATAAATTCAACTTTATGGGGCATTTTAAGTCTTTTGTGGATATAGAAAGCAGGCATACATATTTTAATAAGTGATATTACTATAAGTACGGTAACAATTTCTATACTTCCGCCATAGCATGAAGTGCTGAAAAAAGTCGTATGTACATTTACACCTATGATGTCAAGAAAAAATATAATCATTTTTCCTATAATGTTATCAATTGTCACCCATAAAAGCATAGCAGTTCCTATTATAAAAAAAATCCTGCTTATCGTTTCATGTTCCGATTCAGCAGGGGAATTGCTTACAAAGCCTTTACCGTCTATGAAAATACGTTCTTTTTTATTTGTGGAAAAGTTGAATGTATATGGATTGTTTTTGTTTTTCCGCCATTTGCGGAATTTTTTGTTATATGATTCGTTTTGTGTGGAATAGTCAAATTCTTCAACCACATCTATAATTGTTTTTTCGTAATCACTGGCAGTTTTCATTTTCCACCCACCCTTCAAAGATACTGCCTGTAGTTATGTTATCATATTTTTTCAAAACTGTTGTTATTATTTTGGTTATATTATCCTAATATTTTGTTAACAGGTAAAATTATATATCTTTTGTTATTTTCAGAAGTCTGTGAGCATTTTTATAAAATATTTTTTCTTTATCTTCATGAGAAAGTGGCAGACGGTTTATCATATTTATTTCATTTTCGGGATTGTCCCATGGACAGTCACTTCCGAAAAGTATTTTATCAGTTCCTTGTGACTCAATAATTCTTAAAAGCTGATTTTCGTCTATATCAAAGCTTGCTATTACGCTCACATCAAGATAAAGGTTTTTGAAACGTCCTGCAAGATATTTTTCAACATCGTCCCATACATATATACCGCCGAGATGTGCAACTACAAAGTTAAGCTGTGGGATTCTTTCAACAGCCTGTGCCATACGTTTCGGTGTACATTTTATATTTTCGTTTCCGAAAGGGTCCCAGCCTCCGTGAAATACAGCTATAAGACCCTGTTCTGCTATTTTCTCATATATCGGGAACATTCGCTCCTCATCGGGACAGAAATTCTGATATTCCGAGTGGAATTTAACACCATAAAGTCCGAGAGATTTTATGCGTTCGATTTCATTCAGTGTGTCGTCTGAATCGGGGTGGACTGTTCCGCATGAATAAATGCCGTTTCCCATTATTTCGGAAGCCCAGTTGTTTATTGAAATCTGCTGTGACGGTTTTGTTGCGACGGGAAGCAATAAAAATTCGTCAATTCCGTTTTTCTGCATTATTTTACGCAGATCGTTTACAGTGCCGTCAGTTGCGGGAATTTTTCCGCTTGTATCGGCAAGAGAGGATAAAGCACGTTCAGCAAGGGAATCTGTAAAGGCGTGCGTATGAAAATCAAAGTATTTCATAAAAAATCACTCCATTACGTGTTCCATTGCATGATAGAAAATAGTTTTTACATGGTCATCACAGAGGGAGTAAAATATGGTTTTTCCCTCTCTGCGTGTGCTTACAAGCCTTGCCTGTTTCAGTACACGTAACTGATGTGATATTGCGGACTGTGTCATATTTAGAAGATTTGCAATATCGCAGACACACATTTCACCCCTGCAAAGTACAAAAATAATGCGTATTCTTGTTGAATCTCCGAAAACTTTCAGCAGTTCGGCGGCTTCATATAAAGCTTCTTCATCGGGCATGATTTTTGAAATTTTTTCTTCTATATTTTTGTTTACTCCGTGAGTACAGTAAATCTGTTCCTCCATTTTTTCCTCCTTATATACTCATATATCCTATGACTGTTACGGCAACAAGAAATATACTTGCCGAAAATCCTATAATACAGGTTGCAAATGCAAAACGGTCATACACAAATTTGAATCGTCTGTTAAGCCACACATTATATTTTCTGTCTTTTCTGTAAAGTTTTATTCCGAAAATTTTTTCTTCGGGAAAAATACAGGGATATTCCTGACCGTCAATTATGTAATAAGCCTTACTGAATTTATTTTTATCTGATTTGTCTGTTCTTGAAAATTCTGCTGTGCATTTTTCAGAAAACATCAGACATATGAAAAAATATATAAACAGCAGTGTGGTAACTGCAAAAACAATACATACAATTATTAGCGAACACATTATGATAATATCTGTGCTTACCTGAAAAATAATACACAGTACTGCTATAATGGCAACAGCAAGTATAAATTCCATAAGTCCGCCTCCTTTTTTATATTATATCATATTAAAGCAGTTTCGTCAAACATAGTTTCAGTAAAAAATGTCTATCTGTTAAAATAAATAAAAAAGAAACGTATTTATTGAAATATGTTATTTTTTGTGATATTATATATATGTATTACTTTACAGAACGGAGATATTAAAATTATGGATAACTTTGCTGAACAGCTTGTCAAGAAAAATGAAACATCGTCTGATAAGACAAAACGTCTTTTAACAACAGTCGGCGGAATAGCTTTAACAGTTTTGCTTGCCGTTTTCGGATTTATCACGCTTGGTAATCCTGTATTGTCACTTCTGGGATTTCTGCTTGCTGTGGCAGCAGGTTACGGAACTTTTTTTATTGTTCAGTCGTCTCACATTGAATACGAATATGCTTTCACAAACGGTGAGCTTGATATTGACAAGATAATTGCCAAAAGAAAACGTAAGCCACTGCTGAGTGTGGAAGTGAGGAAGTTCACGGATTTCGGAAAATACAGCGACGATTTAGAGGAAACCGCTGAAATGACTGTTGTTATCAGTTCCGACAATATAGCGTCACATGAATATTATGCTGATTTTCAGCATGAGGATTACGGTCTGACAAGGCTTGTATTTTCACCAAACGAAAAAATGCTTGAAAATATAAAGCGTTTTCTTTCGGGAAGTCTGAGAAGTAAGCTCGCACGAGAGGAAATGAATTGAAAGGTTTTTGTGGAAATAATGCAGATATAAGGCAGTTTTCCGGTATGGAACTCTGTGAAAAACTTTCTCGGGAAATGTGGGAGAGTGAACGTTCAGAATGGCTGGATTGTGCGGACTTCATTCAGACAGCATTGTTTCTGATTGATTTTGACACCGAGCTGACCATGGAAGGTATTTTTTCTTTTCTTGAAAATTCAATTGGTCATTATGCACCGAATATAATAAAGGCGTTCCGGGATATTGGTGATGATAAAGATGCCGACATACTTTCTGAAATATGCCGTCTTGCTCTTCCTGATGTTATAAGAGGGGATTTTTTAAGTGGTGATTATAATGAATATGACATTTCGGTTTTTGACGACATTCATGAACTGAGCAGAGAAGTTTCGAAAAAAATTGAAATACTGGAAAATCAGTTATATCTGAATAACGGTTTTGATATGTGGCAGATGCTGTATAATCATTTGGACATGAGGATTTCCGAATTATAAGGAGGTATTCAATTTGAAATATTTCAGATTACAGCCATTAAGAATTGTTTCGGGCTGGACAGTGAAATATAATAATTTTTCCGAATACGACCCCGAAACAGACGGTGAAGAATACAGCTTGGAATTATGTCAGGACTTGCTACAACTTCAGAATAATAATCTGCTTATTGACTTGGGTTGGTATGGGGATTTTGACGATGGACAGTATAAGATGTATATGATAGATATAACTTGTGAAAATCCTTGGGACAGACCTGTTGAATATCTGGAAACAAGTTCTAAGAAAGAAATACTTTACTATCTTGAGTACTGGACAGATTACAATCATTATTATAATTATCTGAAAAAGGAAGTGTAAAAAATGTGTATAGTTACCCCAGAACAAATGAGAATACTTGAAGAAGAATCCGAAAAACTCGGTGTTTCAAAAAAAGAACTTATGAAAAACGCAGGCATAAAGCTTGCGGAAGTTATAAGAGGGCATTGCGGTAAGGACAGGAAAAAGAAAATAGTTTTTCTTATCGGTACGGGAAATAACGGCGGTGACTGCTATGTTGCGGCAGGAATACTTGCAAGTATGGGTTATAAAAATATAAGTACTGTTCTTGTATGCGGTATGCCGAAAACGGAACTCTCACAGGAAATGTACAGCCGCATTTCCGAACGTATCAATATAAATGAAGATTATCAGTCATATATATCGGAAGCAGATGTGCTTGTTGACGGTGTTTTCGGGACGGGTTTTCATGGTGAACTAAGCAGAAAAGTTGCTTATATTTTCGGTCTCAATGAAAAAGCTTACAAAATAGCCGTTGATATTCCGAGTGGAGCAGACAGCAGAACAGGAAAAGTTTCGGAGGGGACTTTCAGGGCGGACGAAACCGTTACTTTCGGCTGTATGAAAACAGGTATGACACAGTACCCTTTGAAAGATTTCTGCGGAAAGATAACGGTTGCCGATATAGGTATTCCTGAAAATGCGTTTGACTTTCTTGAAAATCAGAGAAAATATACCGTTACTGACATCAGACAGCTTTCAGGTTTTCCGCCTGTACGCAGAAGTGATTCACATAAAGGAACATTTGGCAAAGTTCTTGTTATCGCAGGAAGTTCATTAATGAGGGGAGCGGCTTTTTTTTCGGTAATGGGTGCATTGAGAAGCGGTGCGGGATTGGTTTCGCTGGCGACTGTCGGAAAATGTATTGATACGGTTTCTGTGCTTGCCCCTGAATCAACTTTTATTGAAATGCCGACTGACAAAGATGGTTTTATGTGTTTTGACAGGGAAAAAATTACTTCTGCTCTTGAGCGTGCGGACGCTGTTGTTATAGGGTGCGGAATCGGCGTTACTTCCGAAACACTGGAAATGACGAAATTTGTCGTAGAAAATTCAGAAGTTCCCGTAATTGTTGACGCAGACGGAATAAACTGCATAGCATCGGACATAGATATTTTACTAAAGAAAAAGACAGACATGATATTGACCCCTCATACTGCTGAAATGTCAAGACTGCTGAAATGCAGTATTGATGAAGTATCGGCAGACCGTTTTAACTCTGCTGAAAAGCTTGCAGAAAAATATGATATTACAGTTGTACTAAAAGGAGCAGGGACTGTTATTACAGATAAAAACCGTACTTCTGTGAATCATACGGGCAATGCAGGAATGAGTGTCGGCGGAAGCGGTGATATATTGTCGGGAATAATAGGAGCAGTAGCCGGACAGGGTTACAGTGTTTTTGAATCGGCTTGTGCAGGTGTATATATTCACGGACTTGCAGGAGATATTGCTTCTGAAAAACTCGGACAGGAGGCAATGCTTCCGAGAGATATTTTAGGGTGTCTGTCTGATTCATTCGGAATATTAAAGGAAAAGCATAAAAATTCAGGCGATTAATTATAATTTACCGCTCAGATGTAAAAAAGTCTTAAAAAAATACACAGATTGGAGAAAAGGTATTATGAAAAGGCTTATTTCATTTGCAGTTATGGTTATTACGGCTGTTATGTTTTTTTCGTGTTCGACTCCTCTCAAAAATGAGACTTCACGGAAAAACGGACTTAACTGTGCTTTTCAGTCGTCGGTTAACGTAACGATTGACAAGCTTAATGCGGACGGAATGCTGAAACGTTTCGGTGACGGTGTATGGGATATTGAGTTTGAATCACCTAATACTTTAAGCGGTGTAAAACTGGAGTTCAGCGGAGGAAATGTCACAGCATCATATAAGGGACTTGATTTTTCTGTTCCGCAGTCTGCACTTCCCGTAAAGGCTATGATGCTTAATCTGATTGAGGCGGTTGACACAAATGCACGTCTTGAAGAACTGAAAGGAAATGAAAACGGCAATGTTCTTGAAGTGAGCGGAAGTCTTGAGGGCGGTGACTACATAATTTCAGTCAGCAAAGACGGTAAATTATCTTCTTTTGAAATGGAAAACAATAAGCTGAAAATTGTCTTTACCGATATGAAAGAGATTGAGGGAACTACAGAGCAGGTTCAGACAACAACTGAATCAGTAACGGAAACGTCTACAGAAGTTACTTCTGAAACGGAAGAAAGTACAAAACCTGTAAGTTTCGCAGAAGCTATGGGAATTGAAGATGAAAATGCGGAAGAAACAGCAGAATATCCCGAAACAGATGCGGAAGAAACAGTTGAAATTTTTGACGAAGAAGCAGAACAGACAGTAGAAATTCCTGAAGAGGAAGAAACAGCAGAATATTGATTAACGGGCGGAGTTTAATCCGCCTGTTTTTTTGTGGAAAATTTCACGCAATTTTCATAAAATTATCACCGTTTTTTTTTGTATAATTTTATAAATATATTTTATCGGGAGGTTTTTATGAAGAAGTTAAATAAGATAATGGCAGGATTGATGTCTGTATGTTTATGTGTTGTAAATGTATCAGCCACTTGTATTAGTGTATCAGCAGAAAGTTCAGAAAATAATTGGAAGTATTTATACAAAGAGGCTCTTAATCAGCTTGTTGCAGATGGTTGGACAATGGAGGATAATTCTTCATGTAATGGTTCACGTTTTGATTTGTATGAACTTAATGGCGATGATATACCTGAATTATTTGTTACTCATGATAATGCTAATCATGCAGAGGGGATAATTTTTTCAGTAGTAAACGGAAAGTTAACAAAAAGTTTCGTTGGTGTTCATTATGGAAGTATAATGGTTAATTCTGCTGAACATATGGTGTACTATAATGCCAACACTTCATATTTACCATCTCCGAATTATTATAAATTTTCAGAAGGTGTTCTTTATGATATAACTGACAGCGGTGAAGATTTTGGTAATATAAAATTTGAAAGCACAGGATTTAAATATTCTTTTGATGAATCTGTTGTCGAAGACATTTTTTCTTCAAATATATTTGAAACTTCAGCAGTGAGCTTAATAGACAAAAGTATACCGGAAATAATATCAATTATGAATGGAGAATATCAGATTATTTCAACTGAATTTCAAAATTACGTTTATATACAGAATCAGTCTGTATTTTCTGGAATGGAATTTTATGTTGAAATTGGTTATGGAATTATTGAATCAATACCGTGGGGAACAGAAATTGATAGTGATATATTAAGAAATAAATTAGAAAACGGTGAACTTGTTTTAGATGGAATACAAGTTAATAAATCAGGTAAAGTAAATGATTTAATTCGAGCGGATATGAATTATAAATCATGTAGTGATATATTGGGAGATTTTAAATGTAGTGGTGGAATTCGTGGATATTTTGGTGGAGATATAAGTGCTTTAACATATACATATAATGATGATAATACAAAAATAAGATTACATTTCGATATACCAAAAGAGATTGAAGGAAGTGTTTGGTCAGGAAAAATACAGACTCTTTCAGCAGAACAAATGAAAACATATAATCCTGAATTAATTAATGTTGTTATCAAAAAAAATAATGACATTACAACAGTTAATACCACAACTACCATTCAGCAAACGACAACAACCACAACCACTACATCTACCATCACACCTCCTGTAACAGTGATTGAATCAGGAGATATAAACGGCGATGGTCTTATAGATGCGGTTGATGCAACGGTGGTAAGCATTGAATATGCGAATCTTGCAACCGGTGGAGAATCCACATTAACTGACGAGCAGAAGAAAGTTGCTGACGTAAACGGTGACGGTTTTATAGATTCAGTTGATTCTACTTATATTTTAAGATATTATGCGAAAATTTCCGCAGGAGAATATATAGCGTTTGACGAATTTGTGAAGAACAATTAAATAGTATGGAAAATCTGCTGTACATATGTATGGCAGATTTTTTGATATATATTTACATTTTTGCTGAAAAGTGGTATACTATAGTAAAAACTGAAATAAAAGGAGGAATTTTTTTGTTTGCCAAAGTTTCAAGTTTTGGCATTACCGGTATAAACGCTTTTCCCGTTGATGTTGAAATTGATATAAGCAGAGGAAGTCCGCAGTTTGATATTGTCGGACTGCCAGACGCTGCTGTAAGAGAAAGCCGTGAGCGTATACGTGCGGCACTAAGGGCGTGCAGTATAGATTTTCCCGTTTCGTCCGTAATGATAAACCTTGCACCTGCAAATACCAAAAAAAGCGGTTCTGTGCATGATATGGCTATTTTTATGGCTATGCTCTATGCACGGCATCTTATAGACGTATCGCCCGACAACTGTGCGTTTATAGGTGAAATTTCTCTTAACGGCGATATACGGCGTATAAACGGTGTTCTTTCTATGGTAATGCTTGCAAGGGAAATGAATATTGATTCGATATTTGTACCATATGACAATATGCTTGAAGCGTCGGTTATTGACGGTATAAAAGTATATGGTGTAAGAAATGCAGAGGAGCTTATACTTCACTTCCGTAATCAGAAATTTCTTTCACCGTGTCAGAGGTACATACCGTCTGAAACGCCATACGACGAACATCTTGATTTTTCAGATGTAAGAGGACAGCAGTCAGCCAAGAAAGCACTGGAAATTGCTGCGGCAGGTGGTCATAATGTAATACTTATAGGAACGCCTGGTTGTGGAAAGAGTATGCTTGCACAGCGTATGCCGTCTATTCTTCCGCCACTTACTTTTGAAGAAGCACTTGAAACTACAAAAATTCATTCAGTTATGGGATTAGTTACAGAGGAAACGCCAATAATAACAAAAAGACCTTTCCGTTCACCACATCATACGGCTTCGGAAATAGGTCTTGTCGGTGGTGGTTCTGTACCTCAGCCGGGAGAGATATCAATGGCTCATAATGGTGTGCTGTTTCTTGACGAAATTGCCGAATTCAGCAGAAAATCGCTTGAAGTTCTCAGACAGCCTCTTGAGAACGGAAAAATTACCATTTCACGTGTAAACGGAACTTGTTCATATCCTTGTGAGTTTATGCTTATAGGTGCTATGAACCCTTGTCCGTGCGGATATTACGGACACCCGACTGTAAAGTGTAAATGTTCACCGAAAAAGATAGAAGCATATAATTCAAGACTTTCAGGACCTTTGATGGAACGTTTTGATTTGCACGTTGAAGTAGCTCCGCTGGAATATAAGGACCTTACTTCAAAAGTACGTGCAGAATCTTCAGCCGACATAAGAAAAAGAGTAATGAGGGCAAGGGCGATACAGAAAGAACGTTTTAAAGATACTTCAATAAAATGCAATGCACTTATTACTCCTGACCTTATACAGACGTTTTGTCCTGTTGATGAAGAATCTGATAATTTTTTGAAAGGTGTTTTTGAAAAACTCCGTTTCAGCGGACGGGTACACAGTAAAATTCTTAAAGTTGCAAGAACAATTGCAGACCTTGAGGAGAGTGAAGTTATAAGGAAAAAACATATTTCGGCAGCTGTTCAGTACAGAACTCTTGACAGAAACTGAAATGACATAATAATATAAAAAGATTAGAAATAAGGAGAACAAAATGAAATCTGCTTTTAAAAATTTGTCAGCAAATAAGCATAGTATTGATATAGGACTGCTTGTTGCCGTTATAGTCTGTTCCGTTATAAGCACTTTGCTTATTTATTCCATAAGTAAAAGCGGTATAAGCAGTGGTGAAGGAGTAGGGGACAGCTATTGGCAGACTCAGCTTTTTTCTATGATTCTTGGAATAGGTGTGGCAATACTTCTTTCGTTTGTGGATTACAGAAAACTCGTAAAGCTATGGTTTATATATACTCCCATAGCACTTGCACTTGTTGCACTTACTTTTACTTCCCTCGGTTATCAGAGAGCAGGTGCGGACGATAAGGCATGGCTGAAATTAGGTTCATTTCAGTTTCAGCCGTCTGAAGTTCTGAAAATAGTATTTATACTCACTTTTGCATATCATCTTTCACGGGACGAGGAAGATATGAATAAACCTTTTCATATGTTTCTTCTGTGTCTGCACGCTGCTGTACCTCTTGCAATTGTCGGAAAGCAGGGGGATTATGGTACAGCCATTGTTTTTGCAATTATATTTGCAGCTATGATATGTTCTGCTAAAATTTCATGGAAGTATCTTGTTATTGCACCTTTTGTCATAGCTGCAGGAGTTGCGGCAATGTGGTTTTTTGCACTCAGTGATTTCCATAAAAAAAGAATACTGATTCTTTTCCACCCCGGAACAGACCCCGACTATATCGAATATCAGCAGAACCTCGGACTTGCCGCACTTAAATCAGGCGGAGTTTTCGGAAAGGGTCTTTTTGCAGACGCGGAAGAATATATATATGTTCCCGAAATACACAATGATTTTATTTTTACCTATGCGGGACAAGTTTTCGGTTTTGTCGGTTCGGTTGGTATTCTGATAATTCTTGCATATATATGCCTTAAGATATTTGCAAACAGCCATATAACAAGAGACCGTCTCGGAAAATTTATATGTATCGGTTCATTTGCAATGATTTTTGCACATTGTGTCATGAATATAGGAATGGTACTGAAAGCAGCTCCCGTTATTGGTGTACCACTTCCGTTTATGAGTGCAGGCGGTACGGCAATGGTAAGTATGTACGCAGTTATCGGGATAGTGCTGAGTACTTACAGTCACAGAGCCGTGACGTATAATGTTTTTTATGACGATAATGACGAATAAAACCTTAATACAGATATAAAGTTTTACAGCCCGAAAGCAGTTGATACTTTCGGGCTTTTTTGTCAGGGATTATAATTATGTTCGAGCCACTTGGCAACACCATCGTCATCATTTGAGGGAATAATTGCAGTAGCATATTTTTTTAACTCATCATCTGCATTTTTAACGGCATAGCTTTCATCAGCCAGCTGAAACATATCTATATCATTTTTGCCGTCTCCAAAGACAACCAGTCTTTCACAGTTTACTAATGTCTGTAACTGCTTTATGGCATTTGATTTTGATGTCTGTTTTGGCATTATTTCAAGCCACTGTGCCTTGGAATAAATATCTTCCTGATAGACGCAATGAAAATCATTTCTGTATTTTTCGTATAATAATTCAAGTTTCTGTGGTTCGTCAATACAGGTAATGTAGAATATTTTTCCTGATTTCAGGTCATTAACACTTTTTACAGGATTTCTGCGGATATCACCTTTTCGGCTGTTAATAAAAACGTTCATACCTTGCGTACACAATTCAGGAACGAATGAAAATTTTTCCTCATCATTTATAAAGGCGTAAACTATCGGATACACTTTGTTGTTAAACAAATCTTCCAATAAGCTTTTAACTGTATTGTCAAAATAGTTTTCAATTAATATTTCTTCTGAAATATTGTCAATGACAAATGCTCCGTTATAGACTATTAAAGGGATTTTTGCGGTTAGTCCTTTGGTGACCTTTTTTGCAGTTATCAGTGACCTTGCTGTAGCATAAGAAAAAATCATTCCTTTTTCCGTCAGACTGTTTATTATTTCATTTGTATATTCTGATATGGTTTCATTACTCCTTAATAAAGTTCCGTCTAAATCCGATACGTATAAAGTATTCAACTTCATCTCACCTCGATATTTACTTTTTTGTCAGTAATAATAAAGCACTTCTGACCTTATAATCAGAAGTGCTGTATTTATAAATATTATTACTTAGCTAATTTGTCCAGTTCCTCTGACGTTAAAGGAAGTTCTGAATCCTTTAAAGTTTTTATTTCAACATACTGAATAGCAAGAGCGTCTTTTGCTGTTACTCCGTCGCCGTTATCAACAACATCAGCGTTAATTTTTCCCTGCTCTTTTATTTTATACTCGTCGGGATTTGCAATTGACTGCATAATCAATACAGCATCAGATATGTTTAATTTTCCGTCCTCATTTGTGTCACCAAACTTGATACCAACTGATATTCCGCTTGTTGTGGTTGTTGTTGTGGTACTGCCTGACGAACCTGTTGTAGTAGTTGTGGTAGTCTTTGGAGGTTCAACGTTACCTGCAAATGAATAAAGGTTTTCGGGAAGTTCATCAAGAGTTATACAGTATTCACTCTGATACATTTTTGTGAGTTCTTCATGGTCCTGATAAGCTTCACCGAGGAAAGCGGTACCGCCGTCCTCTCCGCCGTCATACCATGGGCAGAAATAGAGCCAGTTAGCGTCCTCAATCAGCATATTGTCCATAGCGGGAACTGTATCGTTTTCAGACATTGCTACCATTTTCTTACCGTTTGTAAGTTTAAAGAGGTAGTCAAACTTTCCTGAAATAGCAAGCAGATTCGGACCACTGCTGTTACCGTCGCCTCTGTTGTATTCTACATTGTATTTATCATATGCAACTATGTCAACATATTCGTCACCGGGATACCATGTATGAGAGTTTGAGTAATCATAACTGTTATATTCCCATATTATGTTGTGAAGTTCATATTTTTCGGTAAGGGTTGTGTAAAGGAGTTTCCAGAGTTCTTTGTATACTTCCGCACCTCTGTCGCCCCACCAGAACCATGCAGTACCGTCGCCGTAATTGCCTTCATTGCCCTGTGCTTCATGGAGAGGACGGAGAATAATCGGCACATTTGCTTCCTGAAGTTTCAGAAGCTGTTCAGCGAGGTCTTCCATAGCAAGCTCAAAATATGCACGTTCTTTTGAATCTTCTTCAAGTACCTTTGCAGTATTGAAAGTACTTCCTGAAGCCTGATAGTTCTTATAACTACATTCTTTCCAGTCTACTTCATCGCCGATTTCATAATTGTCAAAGTCAATCGGCACATTTATATGCCATGAAGCAGTAAGAATTCCGTTTCTTTCCTTTACCCATTCAATACCACGCTCTGTAGAACCGTCGTCCCAGCCATAGAGGGGATTATAGTTCATAAAGTCAAGACCACGGATAGCAGGGATTTTTCCTGTAAGTTTTTCAAGAAATTCGTTTTCCCACTCATAATTGTCTTTGTGACCGCCACCATAAATTTCCTGCTGACCTGCGATAGTATGTTTACCGTAAACACTCTTGAGATACTTCATAAGTGACTTTGTTTCAGGTGTGGCATTGGGGTCGCAAAGTTCGTCTGTTGCAAGCGAGTAGTCCTTTTTCTCGGCACCCGAAACTGTAACCGTATCAATAGCAACATAGCCGTATTTGTTAAGAAATTCTATTTTATTCACGCCTGCTTTAAGACGTACAACACCAAAATCAAAATCAGTCCATTCATTCAGGTAAGGAACGTTTTTGCTGTATTCAGAGCCGTTTACAGCAATAGTTTCAAGTCGACCGTTTCCTTCCTTGTCAAGAATCTGTGCAACCCTTGCGGAAATCTGATACATTCCGTCTTCTGGGACTGCAACAGTAAAACTCAATGCATTGCCCGTAAGATATGTGAATCCTTCGCCTGAATATCCGGGCATTTCGTCGTTATAAATTGAAGTCCAGAGAGTAGCACCCTCTAAATCTTCTCCCTCTATTGTATACGGGAACATTGTCATTATAGGGGCATCTTCTTCTGTCTTAGCCGAAACTGATAACACGGAACTCATTCCGACAGCGGTAATAGCTCCTGCCATTACAAGTGAAACTGCTTTTTTAATTTTACTTTTCATGATTATTACTCCTTTACAAAAATATTAAAATTACGTTCAATTTATTTGATGAATATATTATAACCTTTTTTTTTAATTTTGTCAATATCTGTGATAAAAAAATATATAAATTCACTTAACTTTTTTAGACAGCTTACGTTTTTTAACAAATGTAAACTAAAAAAACAGGTTCTGAATATATCAGAACCCGAAAAAGTTTTATTGGTTTGCAATTATGTTTATTATTCCCTGATAGAGATATGCAGACTCACTTGAAAAATTGAATCCATAGTCATTTGGATTCTGCATCTGCATTACAACTATGTAAGAACCATTTTCGTGATAATTACTGTAATCATCATATACGGGATTTTTGTCAGTACGGTCATTTACGTTTCTTAGACAGCCCGTAATATAGAGAATATCAGCTCCTCCTGTTTCGGCTGTTCCCGTTTTTGCATAGAAATTATAGTTTTCACCTGCATATATTCCGAGATTTGAACCTACTCCCAGCATACCGTCAAGTATACCCTGTCTGCACTTTTCAGGTACAGACGCTATAACATCGTAAGGCTGAGAACCTTCAAGAAGTACCGACTGTGCTCCGGCTGAATCAATTACGTTTTTTAACATGAACGGTTTCACCATATCCCCGAAAATAGCTTCACGGCAGAGTGTGGCAAGAAACATGGGGCTTGTGCGGACATAAGCCTGTCCGAAAGCACTTCTTCTCAAATCGTCCTTACAGGTTATATCCATACTGCTTGCTATAGTACCGAAGTCACATTCTATGTCACAATCGTCACCGAAATGGAACATTTCTTTAAGGTCACTGCGTGCGGTTTCTTCACCGATTTCATCAAATACCTTTGCAAAGAAGATGTTGCTTGAATTTATAAAAGCTGAATAAAGGTCTCTCTGCATAGGATAATATGAATTTTTGTCGTGGTCCCAGTCCACTATAACGCCCTCGTCTGAATACCATGTCCCCTCATCATAGAGGGAATATATTTCATGTTTGTCCGCTATAATTTCCGTCATGATTTTGAAACACGAACCCGGTGGCTGTTTTTGCATTGACTTGTTTTCCAATGCACCGTAACCGACAATATCAATATAGTTCGGGTCGCTGTTGTATTCTTCGGGGTCAAATGACGGATATGAAACGTCAGCCATAACAGAGCCGTCTGTACGCAGTATCACTACAGAACCGACAATATTTACACTTTCCATATAGTCATAAATTGCCTGCTGTATTTCGGAATCAAGAGTAAGCTGAACAGATTTTCCCATATTTTCGGAAGAAATATCTGAATAAGGGTCTGACGGACTTAAAATATCATTGAAAGAAGTTTCAATACCGTTTGAAAATTCACTGATAATATTTCCGAAAGATACTTTATATCTCTGTGAATATTTTCTGTTTCCGTTTTCGTCGCTTTTTGCAAGTATTACACCGTTTGCATCATAAATATTTCCACGTCCCGACTGTGAAACATCAACGATTTCAAAAGTTGTTGCGGTTGTAGTAGTAGTTTCAAAATTTTCGGACGTTTCTGTAGCAAATGTGGTTGTAACAGCCGACGTTGTTGTAGAATCTTCCGTTTTTTTGTCAGAAATGGGATTTGATTTTGATTGTCCCCGTTTGTTTTCGGCTTTCAGTATTCCATCGTCGGCGACTTCTCCGAAATCGCCTTCTCTGACTTCCATAATAACAGGTTTTGCTTCAGGTTCGGTTTCTGATTCAGATTCAGAAAAGTCCTGAACTATTTCCTTTGAACCGCAGGAAACAGCAGATGTAAGTACAATACCTGCAAGAAAAAGTGAAGCAAAATTTTTTTTACCCAACTTCATAGTCATATTACCGCCTTTTGTTGTCTTTCTTTCTTTGTATATCATATTAATGGATAGTACTATTTTATTATACTATTTTTTTCTTTTTCCGTCAACTGAATTTTATATTTTTCTGCCTTAAAATGTTTTTAACATGAAACGGTAAATATCGGCTGATATTTTATCAGTCATCAACATATTCTGTGATGTACTGTCTGCTTGCATATCCATAATAAGTGATGTTGTTTTCCTTATAGCTGACATAGTACCATTCTTCATTATTTCCGTAAATAAGAATAAATGAATCTTTCGGCATTTCAAGAAGTATCTTTGCGTTTAAATCGGGAGCGGTTCTGAGATTAAGAGGACCTACGTCCGTTGATACTGTTCCGCCGTTTGCGATTTGATTCTGAGTGAAATAAAAGTCTGAACTTGCTTTATCTGTATTGTAATAAGTATAAGGTAATTTATTCAATACTGACAAATCACTGTAATCATAAGACTGAATATCCGTTCCGTATTCTATATAGGTTTCGGACTGTTCCTTTTCATATACATTTTCTGTTGAGACTGTTTTTCCGTCAAAGCGGATTAAGTCAACGGACTGATAGCTCATATGGCATTTGTTTATGTAAAGTTTTCCGTCCTTTTCGGTAAGAACACTGTTGCCTGCTCCGATGTCGCTGACAGCTATCATTTCATTGTCTTTTATGCTGTATATCGAATAAATTCGGTCTGCCTCACAAGTACCTGTTTCCGTTATAAGTTCATATACATCATCATCATTTATATCATAGATATAATAGTTATGGTACAGAAGATTATCAGCTACTCCTGCCATGCTTTCAACTGCTTCAGAGTACCATGAATAGTCAATGTTTGTAGTTGTTGAGGTAATTGGTGCAGTGGTTGTTGTAGTGGTTGACGAAACGGTTGTTGTGACAGTTGTTGTTGTCTTTGAAGATGTTGAAGGAGATGTTTTGGGTGTCGTGCTGGTTGTTGTAGTGGATTTTTTTGTTGAAGAAGATGATGATGTAGTTGTGGTTGTCGATTTGGGGGCAGAAGTGGTGGTTTTATTTTCGGTATTAATCCATGTGGCAGTACCGACAGCAGAAAGCTTTGCATAGTACTGCTGAATCTGTGTAGCGTCTACTGCGTCAACTAAATCGTCGTTGTTTACATCTGCCGCAAGCAGTTGTCTTTCATTTAAAGTAACTTCACCGCCTGCGGAAAGTTTTGCATAGTACTGCTGAATCTGTGTGGCATCAACTGCATCAATCAGATTATCGCCGTTTACGTCTCCTTTAAGGTAATGATTCATGTGAAGTGCAATATTTTTCTGTGTTTTTGTTTCAGACGAAATATCCCATTTATTTCCTGTGGATTTGTCATCTATAGTGAAAGTATATGTCATATTCATGAAACTGTCGGGATTGTCATTGCCGTCGGGTACTGTGAATGTATCTGTATAAACGGTTGTATCATTGTAATCTCCGCCTGTAACAGCAACACTAAGGGTATAATTACGGTAATCGTCGTCAGTGGTATCTCTGCCCTCAATATCGAATGAACAGGAGTTACCGCCGTCTGCTTCTGTGCTGTAATACGGTTCGTCTGTTACTTCGGGGGAAGTAAAGTTTATTTTTATTTCCGCAGAAGCTTTTTCCGGAATTTCAACAGTTATTTTTCCGTTTACATCGTTTGCGTTGAAGTCCTCATAGACAGGAGTAATATTTTCTGCAAATACATTTTCTATCGGAGACAAAATTGTAATTGCAGACAATGCAAGAGCTGAAAGAACAGCCATTATTCCTGATTTTTTCATAAAAAATTCCTTTCTTTATTTTCTATTGTGATGAAACTGCACTGCCGTCGTCGTTTACAGCTATAACGGTTATGTTTTCGGGATTTACGCCTGAATCTTTAGGAATATAAAGTGAAAAACCGTTGTCGCTTGTTTCGCCCTCACGTTCAAGAAGTTTATCCTCAAAGGCATTGAAAGCCCTGTAGGTAACACCGTTTGCAGTTGCAAATATTTTCGTGTTGTTGCCTGTAAAAAAGTCTTTTCCGAGTTCTCCGAATATATGGGTATAATTTCCGCTTTCTTCATATTTTACGGTTAAATCGTCGCACACTTCCAGAGTTTTGATACTTAAATTTTCGGCAACGGGTGCGGACATAAGAGGGGCATATTTCTGCAAATCGGGTATATTTCTTTCAACAATTTCAAGTATTACCGTATCAGTTCCGTTTTCGCCTATTCCGTCCATTCTGTAGGGGACTGTTCTTGTAAATTCAGCCGAGCCGAAACATTCGGCAATAAACGGAATTATAGCCTCTCCGTATGAATCACGGTACATCAGCAGGTTTCCGTTTTTGCCTTCACAGAAAGTTTTTATTGACATATCGTCAAAAGCCATGAAACGTCCGAGATACTGGTATTTGTATTCGTAATCACTGTATATCTGTGTATCGTCGGGTTTTTCGGACGGATAAATCATATCTGCCAAATCTCCCTTGTGGTCGTTTCTGACTGTCCAGTTTCCAAACGGACATTTTTCCCTGCCGAGCATTTCCATAAGACGTGCATGACCTGCATAAGCTCCGAGATTATTCCAATGGGTATCTTTTTTGTGATAAAGAGGAATGTTTGAATCTGTATTCAGAATAACTTCTTTCATATCACAGTAGGGGAAATCTTCTTCAAAGCTTTCGGAAAGTTTTTCGTAATTGTCCTTGTTTTCGGTAGGGGAGTAGTTGAATGGCATATACTCGGGATAAACAGAATTTTTATTAGGTGCTATCGTAAATATAAACTGTGCATTGTTCTGTTTACAGTACTCGTTCATCATTTCGAGGTTGTTTTTTATATTGTTTATTCCTCTCTCACTCAAAGTATCTGTATTAAGAAAGTCGTTTACTGTTTCACCATAATAAAGCCAGCCGTCTTTTCCTATGATTACGTCTTTGTTCGGGGAAGTTCTCAGAACGGTTGATTTTAGTTTTCCGTCAAGAGTAACAAGCTGTTGACGGAAAGCAAAGTGTTCTGAAAAGTAGGTTTCAAATTCGTCGAAATATTCAAAATTAAGTTTACCGTCGTCGGTTTTTATTTTCGGAGTGACTGAAAGACGGCGTTTTTCGCCTGAATCATCAGACTTTACAAACGGCATGAATACCGACGGTACAAGACATATTCCTATAAATACAGCCGAATAAATTTTATATAATGTATTCTTGTTCATAGATACCTCCGTTAAAATCTGAAATAAATAAACGGATTGTATGAAGCAGATGAAAGTGTAAGTATACAGGCAATCAGAAGCAGAAGTGATACTGCGTAAGAGCATACTTCACCTGCTGAAAGTATTTTCTGTGATGTTATTTTTCTTCCTGCTGTCTGCCATACGGGCATTGAGAATATACACGCAAGCACAAACATTATAATGTACATCGGAGTAAGCTGTTGCAGGAACATTGCCGTACTTTCGGCATTGCTATGTGAAGGACTAAACATCTTTCCTATGAAACGGCACGCCGATGAGATATTGTCTGCCCTGAAAAATACAAATGCCGTAACGGTTACTAAAAGTGTGTAAATATGCCTGAACGGTTTGAACCATTTTTCTGTGTTTATGATTTTATATGATTCAACCATCATGAAAGCACCGTTTATAAGTCCCCACACTATGAAATTGAGACTTGCACCGTGCCATAGTCCCGTACAGAAAAAAACAAAAAGCTTGTTAAATGCAGTACGGATTTTACCTTTTCTGTTTCCGCCTAATGGTATGTAAAGATACTCCTTAAACCATGTTGAAACGGATATGTGCCATCTTCTCCAGAATTCCTGCATACTTCCCGAGATGTACGGATAATTGAAGTTTTCCCTGAAATCAAATCCGAACATTGAACCAAGTCCTATAGCCATGTCACTGTAACCGCTGAAATCAAAGTAAATCTGCAACATATAGGAAACCGCACCAAGCCATGCAAGCGGAAAAGTAAGCCTGTCTGTTTCAAGTCCGTATACAAAATCCGCGGTTATAGCCATTGTGTTGGCGATAAGTAATTTTTTTGAAAGACCTGTTATAAATCTTCTTATACCCTGTGCGGTTTTTTCGGGTGTAGTTTTTCTGTTGTCAATCTGGTCGGCAAAATCATAGTACTTGACAATAGGACCTGCCACAAGCTGAGGAAAAAACGTTATATAAAGGGCAAGCCTGTAAAGACTTTTCTGAATGTATTTCGGTTCTTTGTAAGCGTCAATTACATATGACATTGCCTGAAACGTATAGAATGATATGCCGATAGGAAGGGCAATATTTGGTATGCTCATACTGAGGAACGGCAGACGGTCAAGCATTTCCGCACCAAATCCCGCATATTTGAAAATGCCGAGCATAAGAAGATTTGATGCAATGCTTATCACAAGAACTGTTTTTCGTGATTTGTTGGTTTCTTTCATGGAAAGTCCAAAAACATAGTTCATGATGATGGAAATTATCATCAGAACTATTGCTTTTGGTTCTCCGTAGGTATAGAAAGCTATGCTGAAAACAAGCAGGAGAATGTTTTTAGCCGTAACGGTCGGTATTATACGGTAAAGTATATATACCGACGTTAAGAATATAAAAAGAAATACGGGACTGCTGAATACCAAAAACAGTTCCCCCTTTCTTATACGGGAGTGTAGAAGAAAATTGAAACAACATTATCGCCGTTATACTGTATGTCCATTTCATTATCGCCTGAGCTGTAAATAATCATGTTTCCGCTTTCCGTGCCTGTACCGTAAGCTGATTCAACTTCCGCACGTGTACTTCCGATTTTAATTCCCTTGTCGGTCTGATAATCACCGCCTGTTATGTTAATCTGGAATATATATTCTTTGTCGCCGTCAACATAACACTGTATTTCAAGTCCGTCATACTGGTAAATTTTATCATCATGTCCGTTTGTGAGACAAGCAGCACCGCCCCCCTCATAAACAGGAGTGCCGAGGTTTGAAATCAGGTCTTTAGCATCACTTAACAGGTGGTCAATATTGAATTTTACTTCTTTCTGCTGTGGTTCGTCAGGCTGACTGTTGTTTCCGTTGTCGCCGTTGTTGTCATTATTATTGTTGTTGTTATCCTGTTGATTATTGTTGTCCTGCTGGTTGTTGTCTTGATTGTCCTGATTGTCGTTATTATCATCATTGTTGTTATTATCGGACTGTTCATTAACTTCCTGCTGGGTAGTTTCTTCGGACTGTACAACAGAAGTTGTTGTCGTTGTGGTAGTTGTATCTGTTGAAGCATCAGTTGTTGCTGTACCGTTTTCATTTGTAGATGATGTTGTTGTTTCTGTTGTTGTTAATGATGTGGTTTCTTCTGATGATTCTTCCGTTGAAACTTCCGTTGTTTTTTCTTCACTAAGTGAAATGCTTACAGAAGATTCTTCCGTGTCATCTTTTCCGCATGAAACTGCTGAAAGTGCAAGAAGTGCGGCGGTTGCCATTAATAAAGCCTTTGAATTCATAATATTTTTCCTCCGTTATTCAAATTTAAAAATGAAATTATCTTTAATTGTATGTCGGATAAACGTAATTATAGAAAGTGTAATTTTTAGTCTGCAGGAAACTGAAGCTTACCTGAAAGAATCCGTTGCAGGTATCTATACACGTCCAGTTGCCGTTGATTTTAATTTCATTCCAATAGTGTTCGCCCGTGCCTGTACCTGTTCCGTGAACTATTCTTGCCTCATATCCTGCCTGTTTGTAAAGCAAGTCTGTGATAGCGGCATAATAATAGCATACTATAAAGCGGTTGTCAAAAGCATAGTTTGCGAAATACGACCAGCCTATAGCTTCAATTTGTGCCTGCGACTTTGTTTCTTCCATATGGCTGTATCTGTTGTTGTTTACTACAAAATTGAAGATTGCCTGTGTGCTTGTGCCTATTCGTGCAATTACGGCATTTGCTCTCTGCTGTACGGCTGAAAGTGGCTGAACTTTTCCGTCTGCACCAAGAGTTTTACCGTCAATAGTAGTATTTGTTTCCATTATTCCGTAATCATTGAAAAAATATTCGTCGCCGTCTATGGTCTGCCAGCCGAATACCATTTTTCCGTTTTCGGTATTGAAGTAACACTGATGAGAATTTACAATTATCCAGCCTGTCTGTTTTGAGCCGTCGTCACCCAAAAAATAAGTACCGTCGTCTGCTATTGTTATAAGACCGTGGACAAGAGAACAGTCCTCCGAGAAATAATATTCCTTATCATCAATATTCTGCCAGCCGGAGAGCATTTTTCCCTCACTGTCGCAGTAATATTTCTGTTCACCGTCCTCAACCCAGCCTGTCATCATAATGCCGTCTGACGAGAAAAAGTATTTGTTGCCTTCAATTGTGATTTTTCCTTTTGACATAGTGCCTTCACTGGAAAGATAATATGTATTTCCATCAATTACCTGCCAGCCTTTAAGCATAATACCGTTACTGTCAAAATAATAGCTGTTTCCGTCTATTTCGGTAATTCCCGAAGCCATTGCACCGTTTTCGGAGAAATAATATTGATTTTCGTCTATAGTCTGCCAACCAAATAACATTTTTCCGTCGTCACCGAGATAATATCTGTTTTCTTCATAATCCTGCCAGCCCGTAAGTTTTTTGCCGTCTTTGCCGAATATAAAGCTTTCATTTTCGCCGTTGCTGACAATTCCTGTTGACATTTTTCCGTCATCTGCAAAAAAATATGTGCCGTCGTCTGTTATAACCTCACCTGTCTGAACATTTCCGTCAGAATTTACATAATAGGTATCTTCACCCACTTCCGCAAATCCTTCTTCTGTAATGGCAGAACCTTTTTCGGAAAGAATATATGCGTCACCGTCGTTTTCTTTGAAATATCCCGTGATTTTACCGTTTTCCGTATCTATATAGTATTTTTTTCCGCAGTATTCAATCCAGCCTGACAGGGATTTTCCCGTCTTTGCATCGAAATATTTTCTTTGCCCGTCAATTGTTCTCCAGCCTGTTTTAAGTACGCCGTTTGCGGAGAAAAGATATTTTTCACCGTCAATTTTCTGTACGCCTGTAAGGTAATTACCGTCTGTGTCGTAATAGAAAATGCGTCCGCTTTCGTCTGTGAACCATTCTGAATGTGCGGTATCTTCGGCATATACAGCTAAAGGAACAGCAGACATAATGCTTAGTGCGGTTGTAAACGCACATATTTTTAATTTTCTGTTCAGTTTCATATGTTTTTCCTTTCTTTCATAGTTATATTAATACATTCGCTGAATTACATCAGAAAAGGACAGATTTTTTTATTTATCATCTGAAATTTCAAAATTGATTACTTCATCACGGGAAAATTTCGTTTCATCACAGTCGCATATCATAAAGGAAACTGCTTTCTGATTGTTTGAAATAACGCACTTCATTGCGTCACCGCCATATTCGCCGTCCCGTGTCCATGTTGCAGGTTCTTCATCGAGACAGGTAAATTTTATTTTATCAGTACGGAAAAATTTTATATAATCCCTGTCTATTTCTTCCTTTATGTTTAGAAGTGAGTGTACTATACGCTGTAGCTGTACGAGATTCGCAGGCTTTTTTATAAGGATAACTTCAAAAATTCCGTCGTCAAGCATAAAGTCATTCATTGAAAGCAGTCCCGCAACAGATGCGGTATTTGTGACCATACCAAAAATAAAATCATCTTCAATTACGTTGTCGTTGTATTCGATTCTCATACGCTTTGAACGTATATTTGTAATCTGCATAAGTCCGTTGAGAATATAGGCGGCATGACCAAGTATATTTTTTATTTGCTGGGGAGTTTCGTATGTTATATTTGTAAAAGCTCCGAATGCTGCTATATACATAAAATATGAATCATTGAAACAACCTACGTCACAGTCGGCAGGGTGTCCGTTTATAATCCATTGTACAGCTTCCATAGTTCCTTTCGGAATATCAAGACTTTTTGCAAAGTCATTTGTTGAACCGGCAGGAATATAGCCTATAGGAATTTTCCTGTTGCTTTTCATTATACCTTGCAGACACTGACTTAAAGTGCCGTCTCCTCCTGCACATACAAGAATATCATAATTGTTTTCACACGCATAGTTAGCAGATTCAGCAGCGTCTTCACTGCTTTGTGTGGGGTGTACGGTAACCTCATATCCATTTTTTGTAAATTCATTTATTATATCGCCGAGATATTCTTTTATCATGGCTTTTCCGGCAACAAGATTAACTATAAGATACATTTTTGTCATAAATAAAATCCTCCTGATATTATTATATAATGATTCATTTTATTTTTCAAGATTATATAATAATTAAAATAAAAAAATATTTCCAAACCTATTGACATTTCAAAAAAGACGTGCTATAATATAAAAGCTGAAACAAATACAGTATAAATAAAACACTGGGGTGTCGCCAAGCGGTAAGGCAACGGACTCTGACTCCGTCATTTCGAGGGTTCAAATCCTTCC
>DETU01000024.1:441-15190 GCA_002362175.1 Ruminococcus sp. UBA3280 | reverse complement strand
GAAAAAACTCTTGACATTTACTTAAATTTATGCTAATATTTAAGTAACGAAGAACAAGGAACGGAAACTTAATATAAATTAATATTTTTGAGGAGGATTACTTATGAAGTTTTCAAAAAGGATTTCAGCATTTACAATGTCGGCACTTATCGGATTCGGTCTTGTGAATGCCGGTGGTTTTCAGGGAAATCACGAATATCAGGCTGTTGCCGCTGAATCTGACAGAACAGGATTTGTAACGGCAGACGGTACACAGTTCAAACTGGACGGCTCAACGTTCTACTATGCAGGTACAAACAATTATTACTTAAATTTTAAGCCTAAATATGAGGTTGATAAAGTAATTGAAGATGCAGCTGCAATGGGTCTTAAAGTTATCAGAACATGGGGTCATCTTGATGTGGGTACTATGACAGACGAGCTTGACAAGGACGGTTCGCCGATTTTCACGGACAGCATTGACGGAGGCGGTTCAAAGGAGGGCGTTTATTATCAATATTTTGATGCGTCTCTTAAACGTCCTGTTGTCAATGAGGGCGAGGACGGACTTCAGAAGCTTGACTATGCTATTTACAAGGCAGAGCAGGAAGGTGTAAAACTGCTTGTGGATTTCACAAATAACTGGGAAGCTTTCGGCGGTATGGCACAGTATGTACAGTGGGCAAAGCTTGCAGGTGAAAATGTAACGGGACATGATGATTTCTATACAAATGAAACCATAAAAGGCTGGTATAAAGATTATATCAAAGCAATGCTGAATCACACAAACGCATATACAGGTGTCAAGTACAAGGACGACCCGACTATTTTCGCATGGGAGCTTGCCAATGAACCAAGATGTGAATCAGACCCGGGTTGTGAAAAGAATACCGTTCTTAACTGGGCAGAAGAAATGAGTGAGTTTGTAAAGTCTATTGACTCCAATCATATGCTTACTTTAGGTGACGAGGGCTTCTATAATTTCGGATACAATGATTTTCCTGAGGGTGAGCATAAATATGTTTATTACGGTAGTGCTGGCATGGACTGGGCAAGTTATCTCGAAATTCCCGAACTTGATTTCTCAACACTTCATATTTACTGTGACCAGTGGGGACTTACTAAAGAACAGGGTAATTTCTGGTTTAAGAAACACGGAGAAGATGCCGCTTCAGCAAACAAACCGCTTATTGCCGAAGAATTTGGTTGGAAAGAACGTGAAGAAAGAACCGATGTGTATAATGAATGGTTTGATATTTTTGAGGGAAATACTTATGACGGCGTTGAATTTGCAGGTACAAACTACTGGATGCTCGCTTCTTTGACGGGCGACGGAACTCTTTATCAGGATTATGACGGATACACAGTATACTATGAAGGTGATGCAAACGGCAATCCTACTCAGGAAACCTGTGACGCAATTATTGCACATGCTGAAAGAATGGCTTCAAAAAACAATGAAAACAGTATTTCACCCAAAAAGGCTGATTTCGATATAATAAATCCGTCTGATATTACTCTTAATACTACCATTAAAATGGGAAAAATCACAGGAATTGATTTCAATGGTGAAAAACTTTCAGACGACAGTTACACAATTAAAGATAACACAATAACAATTTCAGGTGACGTATTCAAAGATATTGAAAACGGTAATTATAAACTTACTGTTCTTACGAGTGAGGGTTCACAGCCTACCGCTATTATAAGGGTTTATGATTCAAACGCAGAACAGCAATCAAGAAGTGTTATAGATGATTTTGAATCATATGAATCTGACAAGGAAATTTCTTCTGCATATTCTGTAAATACAAGCGGTGACCCTGTTACAGTTTCTCTTGATACCGAACACGCTAAAAACGGTACTTATGCAATGAAGTATGAGTATAGTGTTGAAAGTGCTGGTTATTGCGGTGTATCAAAAAGTCTTGCCGGTGCAGACTGGACGGGATTTGACGGTATTAAATTCAATCTCTATTCCGACGGTTCGGGCAGAGATACCACAATACAGTTTATTGACGGAGCAGGTGCTTACTGGGAAAGTATTCAGCACGTAAATGACAAAGAAGGCTGGACAGAAGTAAAAATCCCATTCAGTGACTTCAAAGCACAAAGCTGGGGAACTTCTGCCGACACAATAACTCTTGAAAACGTTAATCAGTTTTCAATTTATGCAGGTGCAAACGGTAATTCAGGAAAGGGCGTATGGTACATTGACGATATGGGACTTTATTCTGATGCCGTTATGGAAAAGCCGACTGCAACTCCTTCAAGTGCAAAATATGAGAATGACGATATAGTTTTCACAATTATTCCCAATGGCTACGCAATGAAAGAAATCACAGCGGAAAAAGGTGATTTTGTACAGGGTGTTGACTATGCACTCAACGGAAGTCAGCTCAGAATAAACAATTCATATCTTTCAAAACTTGGTGATGGTGTACATAATTTCCATATTTCATTTGACGGTACTGATGACCTTATTTTAAAGGTAACTGTCGGAAAATCAGGAACTTTACTTGAACCGACTCTTTACGGTGATACTAATGAAGACGGAAAAGTAAATATAAGTGATGCTGTTCTTATTATGCAATCAATTGCAAATCCTGATGAATTTAAGATTAGTGAGCAGGGTAAGATTAATGGTGATGTTGTTGACAATAATGGTATTACAAATACAGATGCTTTGGCAATTCAGTATGTTGAAGTAAAAACCATTATCGAAAAAGATTTACCCATGACGGCAGATGAACTTGAAAAATTGAGTTCTTAATTTAATAATTTGTTTTTACCCCTCCCAATATTATGGCAGTTCCTCATCATGATGATGAGGAACTGTTTTTTTATATAAAAATTTTTTATGATGACCAATTAGTCCATATCAAGCCTGTTACGGGTTTTTATGTCTGTAACAGGATATAACTTTTCAGATGGCAACTCACCGATACTGAGTTGTCTTTTTTTACGGCGTTCGTTCCATTTTTTTACAATTGGTGTCATATCTTCAATTCTGTAAATGCCGTTATCAAGAAAATCACTTAGTGCCTTGCCTTTTATACCTATCTGTACAGCTGCACGGTTCAAAGGATTTCCGCCTAAAGACCTGTCTGAATCCCATTGACAATAAACATCGGTATTTTTGAATTTCTTTTCCCATTCATTGCCGTTGAACATCATTGAATCAGGAGAAGTGAGTATGGCTTTTTCAAGCAGTCTGTCGAAAACTTCACGATGTACGTCAATAGCAAGAATACATTCCTGATTCTTTTTAGTACCCCAGTTTGAGCGGTACATAAGCCACAGAAATGACGGTTTAATCCACGTCATACGGTTGACATTGAAGTTATCACCGAAATGTTGTAATTTTACGGCTTCATCTGCTATAACGGGATTGTATGCCTGATAGATGCGGATATATTTTTTGTTGTACGACGCAAAAACTTCTTTTACATATTTCATATTGTTTTTACAAATTCCTTTCCTGCTTTTTTGTATAATTATATTATATTGAGTACATAAAGTCAACATAATTTGACAAATTGTTATAGAAATGTTATAATAAATTTGAAATTATTGACGGAGGGAAAAAATGAATAAAAAAGATTTCAGACAGTATATGCTTTGTGGTCACGGACGTTGTTTTTCGGCAACTGACGATGAACTTAAACAATTCAAAGACATAGTTTTATATGGTTGTTTGAATGACATATCTTTTGATTTACAGTGCGAGGGTTCGAGAGGACTTTTTATGTATAATCTTGCTTTGCAGTATGAGGACTATAATTATTTTCTGCAACCTGCAATAGAAAAATTTCTTTCTGCGGAAGTATGTGATGACTGGCATTTAATAAATCATCTGTGTGACTTCATTGAACTTTTTGCGGACGATTACGGTGATGTTTCCGCTAAAAACGCCGTTGAAACAAAATATAGTCAGATTTATGAGTTGCTTATGTCTTTGAGGTGGAGTGTCCGTACAAATGAAGTTTCACAGTGTTATGAATATATGGCGATTGTCGTTATGGAGAACAGTAATATTGAACGTGCGGTTAAAATATTTGAAGATATGGGAAAGTTTTTCATACGTCGTCGCCGTGCTGACGACGATGACCTGAAATGGCGTTTTGCATGGTTCTGGAACTGTACCTGTGAAAAATACGGTGAAAAATATCTTGCGGAAAGACTTGATATTTTAAGTAAGGACAACGCAGGAATCAGACGTTTCAGGCGTGTGATGTTCTGCAAAGACGAGGAAGAGACGGTCAACAGAAAAAAACTGTCAGCAGATGAATTTATAGAACTTGCTGAAAATAATTCCGTAAAACGTAAAGACATAATTGCGTTAAGACGTGCGGAACGTTCTGAAAAAATGAAAATCGCACAGGCTGTTATTTCGGAAAAGGACTTGAATAAAAAAGCCGAGTTACTGAAGGCGTTCACAATTTCATTAAGTCCGTTTCCTCTTGAACCTGAAATACTTACAGATTACGCTGTGTCGGAAAAGAAAAATCTGCGTGAAACTGCATTGAACGCACTCACATATATAAAGGCGGACTGTGTACATGATTTTGCTGTTAGACTTCTTGAAAAAGGTTTTTCATTAGAAGCTGTACTCATGCTGATTAACAATTATCGTGATTCTGACAAGAAAATTTTATTTGATATTCTTGACAATATCAAAGTTGGACGTGACAACAAATCAGGCTGGCATAATATAATTCTTAGTATTACAGATAAAAAGAATATAGAGGAAATGCCTAAAGAAGCGGTTATGTTTGTGTATGAGAGGTCAATGTGTTCATGTTGCAGGGAAAGTGCCGTTGACGAGTTAATAAGGCGTAATCTTTTTACGGAGGAAATACGGTCTGAATGTATGTGGGACTGCAACAGTGATATAAGGAAAAACGTTTGACTTGTATATAAATAATTTACAATCAAAGACCGCACATATTGTCTTCCTGAAACGTCATATATAGTGAACCCGCCTGAAAGGCATGAATCCAAATTATATATGAACACAATCAAGGAGGAACTTATATGAAAGCAAAAAAGATTCTTACTGCTGTAACGTGTCTCTGCATGACTGCACAGATGTTCGGTTACATACAGCCTGTATTTAACGCAAGTGCAAACGGTACTGTCGTTGTTGAGCAACCTATTAAAACTGAAATCTATGATATTTTTCAATACAAGAATTTAGGAAACTATATTGAAATTGTTGCTACTTCCACCACTGCAAAGGGTGCAGTGGTAGTGCCTGAACAGATAGACGGTCTACCTGTAAAGTCAGCAGGGGATAACGCTTTTGCAGGAAATCAGAACATAACTTCAATCAAACTTCCCGACACGCTCACATCTATCGGCAAAGGTGCTTTCTGGGGAGACACTGCTCTTACTTCCATAACCATTCCCGATGGTGTTACACAGATTAAAGATGAAACTTTCCTTAACTGCATGAGTCTTTCAAATGTTTTTTTACCTGATACTCTTAAAAGTATAGGTGTAAGAGCATTTTATAACTGTAATAATATGATTTCAGTTAAAATTCCTGAAAGCGTTAATAAGATTGGTTCACAGGCTTTCGACAGCTGTCGCCAGCTCAGATACATAAATGTTCCGGACGGTGTAACAATTCTTGAACAGGGCGTTTTTTCAAATTGTGCTTTAAGTAAGATTGACATTCCTGAAAGTGTAGAAAAAATCTGTCAGAATGCCTTGCCGGACGGAATAAACCAGGTTACTATATGGAATCCCGACTGTGAAATTGAAGTTTTTGCAATACTCGGAGACCAGTCAAACGTAACCATTATAGCACCTGAAAACAGTAAAGTTCAGGAGCAGGCTGAAACATACGGATTTAAGTTTGCCGTACTTTTACCGCCTACTCCTGTTCAGGGTGATGCTAACGGTGACGGTTATTTAAGTATATCGGACGCTGTGACGCTTCAGAATTATATCATGGGTAAGGGTGAAATCAAAAATCTGTCACTTGTTGACTTTACAAACGATGGTATAATAGATTCTTTTGACCTCTGTCTCATGAAACAGGCTTTATTGGAAATGGGTGCTTTCAATCCCATTCCTCCTTTAGAATCACCAAATGATATTGTAAATCTTACTGCTGATATAAAGTCAGAATCAGTTGAGGGAAAAGACGCTGACGAAACTTTTGTAAACGGTCAGACGAATTTTGCTCTTGAACTTTTGAAGAATACAGTCAGCGAGAATGAAAACGTCCTTGTATCGCCTTATTCAGTAGTACAGGCTCTTGCTATGACGGGAAACGGTGCGGACGGTATCACCAAAGAGGAATTTGAAAACGTTATAGGTGGTGGAATTGATTTTGACGAACTCAATAAATACCTCTATACTCAAAGAACAGGTCAGCCGAATGACGAAAAGTGCAAACTTCTTACCGCTAATTCCGTATGGACACGTAACGATGAAGGACGTATAAGTCCGTATCCTGAGTTTTTACAGAAAGTCGTTGACTATTACAATGCAGAACTTTTCAAAGCACCTTTTGATGAAGAAACAGTCAAGGAGGTCAACAAATGGGTAGATACAAACACAGACCATATGATTCCGAAGATTGTTGACGAAATAGACCCCGAAACTGTTATGATGCTTATCAATGCCGTGACTTTTGACGCAAAATGGAGAAGTCCGTATTTTAAGGAAGATGTATGGGAACACGATTTTACAAATTATAACGGTACTGTTCAGCAGGCAGAAATGATGTTCTCAGACGAATATAATTATCTTGAGGACGAAAATGCAACAGGTTTCTATAAGTACTATCAGGGCGGACGTTATGCTTTTGCGGCACTTCTTCCGAATGAAGATATTTCTGTTGTTGATTATGTAAACGGTCTTACTCCCGAATCGCTCCACAATGTACTTTCAAATTCTCAGGAGGATTATATAAGAGCAGGTCTGCCGAAGTTCAGCTATGACTATGGCAAGGAACTTTCAGAAATTCTTATTGATATGGGTATGCCAAGTGCATTTATGAACGCTGATTTTTCAAAACTTGCACCGCAGGGTATATTTATAAGTAAGGTTATTCATAAAACTCACATTGATGTATTTGAAGAAGGTACAAGAGCAGCGGCTGTTACAGGTGTATTTGCAGCTGATGGTTGTCCTGCTTATCCTGAAAAGGAAATAATTCTTGACAGACCTTTTGTTTACTGTATCGTTGATACTGAAACGTATCTGCCCGTATTCATGGGTACACTCATGAATCTCGAATAAATTTTTTAATGCTCACTTTGCATCATATTTCAACTGCCGTTATCTGCACATCTGGCACGTGAAGTATGCTGTTTGTGATAAATTTTTGGGGTCTCCTATGGGGACAAATTATCAGAAAACCGTATCATATAAGATACGGTTTTTTGTGTTGACTTATTGATAAATATATTATATAATCTGTATAGATAAATATCAGGGAGTGTTTATATGGGCGTATTACTGAAAAGAGGCATAACAGGATTTTATGAAAAAAATGGTTTATACCTGAATGAAGTTGATTTCAGGGAGTTCAGAAGAATATGTTATTTATTGCAGAATGTAACGGACTTTAAAATTAAAGGTACTGTAAGTATGGAATGTGCAAGTTATTTTAGTGCGGAATTTTACGACGGAAACCGTAGAATATATTTTCTTCTGAATAAATACTGTAACGTCGGTGGATTTACAGATAATCTGATTTTCGGAGACAAAATATTTATTGATATTGATTTTAATGGAAATTATCTGAATGAATGTGAAATTGTTCCTGCTGTAGTTCTTAATTCTGCTTTCAGTGAAACAACACATGACTTATCAAAGTGTGAACTTGAACAGATTGAATATTGGAAACCTTTTTCGGTGGGAAACATAATTTTCAATGAATGGGACTGATATTAATAAATGACTGTTATTTCAGCGTTTTTTGGTTTATATGCACAGTCGTTTATACCTATTCCCCAGTAATGCAGAGGGTCAAATTTTATTGTCTGTCCGTCTGAAAGAATTATTTCCGCATATTCACATATATAGCAACTGTCAGACATAGTACAGTTGAACAGATTTATTTTTTCAATGGAAATATCCGAATAATAATAACCTTTCAGCAGGATTCCCGCAATGGACGAAAATGAATTTTTATAATCATCTTCGTCGGGATATTCATTCCATGTGAGATTGTCACATATATCGAATTTAAGTTTTGAATACTGTTCATGTGATTCGATTCTGAGAAATTTTCCTGATATTTTGAAAAAATAGCTTTTGTAATCGGGCATAAACTCAAGTATATTGTCGGTTATATCTGTATGTCCTGTTATTAACATATCATCTATCGGCTTATGTAGTAAATTGTTCATATTTTCACTGTTCCTACGTTTATTATTTTTTTGTTTTGCCTTACGGCATATTGTACTGTTTTGTATGCTCCTCCGCTTTTATGCTGAATACAGCACACAACAAGGTCAGAACGGTCTACCATGTTTCTGTTGCATATCTGAATTGCCGATTTATAGTGTGCTGACGACGATTCCGTGCATATTTCGACTTCGTTGTAACAACATTCAAAATTATTTTTATGGTCACGGTAGGAGGCTTTCATGTACGGCAGAACAAGCACCGTATAACTGTTCTGATAACCATGTGTAACTCTGCTTATCACTGACGAGGCAAGCCAGTCAAATTCACCATTTCGTCCAAGAAGAAACTTTACATAGTCATTATTTTTTATGATGTCACGGATAATATCGGTCAGTTTTTCTGCGGTTTCGTTGAAATTATCAATTTCCCTGTGACCGAAAAAACTCACAGTATAAACATTCATAGTACTCACCTTAAACTTTTTTTATTATTATAACAAATAATATTTCTATAGTCAATATGTAAAATAAAAAACTGCTGTTTATGATACAGCAGTTTTTTATGGCTGGAATTATTTTTCTTTGATTGTAATGGGAAGTGTTACATCTGCTTCAAAAACGTCTCCGTCAATTATTATTTCAAAACTTCCTCCGCAGGCTTCGGTGAAACTCTTTGCAATTGAAAGACCGAGACCGTTTCCTTCAGTTGTACGTGATTCGTCGCCTCTTGTGAAACGTTCTGTAATTTCTTCGGGAGTGAATTTTATTTCGTATGATGAAATATTTTTGACGGTGATTATAGCGTTTCCGTTTTCTTTTTTAAGAGTGAGATAAATTCTTGTGTTGTCAAGTGAATATTTAAGTGCGTTGTCAATAATGTTCTGCAAAACTCTGTAAAGTTTTTTGCCGTCTGCGTAAACGGGAGCGGTTTCGGCTGAAACAGTCTTGCGTATTTCCTTTCCTGATTCGTCTATTATGTCGGACATATCGCCAAGAACCTGCTCAACAAGAATTACTGCGTCAATCATTTCAAAATTAATGTCAGTACGGCTTGTTGCTTTTGCAATATCGAAAACGTCAGCAACTATTTCTTTAAGTCTTGCGGATTTCTGTTCAATAATCTTGACGTAATCTCTTGCAACGGGGGAGAGTTCCTCCATAGAGAGAAGATTGATATAACTGATAATTGAGGTGAGAGGAGTTTTGAGGTCGTGGGAAACGTTTGTGACGAGGTCTATCTTCATTCTTTCCGACTGTATACGTTTATCAACGGCTGTCTGAATACCGTCAGAAATGTTGTTAAGTTTTTCTGTCATGGTGTATGTCGGATAATCCATATGCACCTCTTTTGCGGAATAGTCACCGCCGTAAATGTCATTGATGTGTTTTGAGAGTTCTGTGATAGCGTTAAGGTCTTTCAGACTGAAATATATATATACGGCGAATATAATAATCCATATTACAAATTCTGCACCGACTGATGCCGCAAACAGTGTTGTAAGAATGAATATTCCAAGTTTTATCAGAAATCTTCTTGCAAATATTTTATTGTCAGCCATTTCTTTCTGAAATGACACATTTTTTATCGTCTTGATTATCGGTTTTATTTTGTTACTGATGCGTTTGAGAATTTTTAAAACGAATTTCCACAAACGGCTTACTAAAGTAGTTTTCCAGAAACTACGGCATTTCAGACGTTTTACAAGTGTATTGACACAAAGTATTGTAAGTGCAAGAATTGCTGTCCATGCTGTTGTCCAGAGAGAAGCTACTGTTAACTGATAATTTTCAGTATATTGTGCAATGAAATTGCAGAAACTTTCCAGAGCGTCAACACTTAAAGCAACACCCAGCATTAAGAATACTCCTGCGGTTATAACTGCTTCTGCCCATATATTATCGGTACGTGACATAACAAACTTTTTCTTTTTCGTATCGTAACCGCTTGTAACAATAAAGAAAAGCATTAAAATTGCAGATATTGCAAGGAACGGGATTGAAGCAAGTAGGAAACGTGTCATAGTTGCTTCGGATTGTCGGCTGTCCGCTTCAAACTGTTTGTAAATGGGGAGTAACTTTTCAGAGGGAGTTACGCAGATTTTAAGCGGAACTTCAACTCCCTGCTGTGTGGTATGATTTTTCACTTCTACCCATTCGTTGTCATTCCTGTTGTAGAGAATGTACGAGTTTTCATTAGGTTCGAGCAGGTTGTCAGGAATTGCAGGTATATTTTTTTGTGCTGTAGGTTCTTCAACTTCTGCCACTATTTCCTGACCGTTATTGTAACCGTAATATCCGTCATATGTTTCTTCATATTCGTTGTAATTTTCGTCATAGCGATATATACTTATATCAATGTTGTTTGAATAGGTTTCGGGACTTGGCACAGGCGTTGAACCGTCTGTTTTGTAGTAGATTTTAACGCCGTAGTCATCAAGATAATAATCAAGATTTTCGGTGTCATAATCGAAAACAGCCGCTGCCATCATTCCGTTTATTGTATGGGGAAAATCATAGTAAGTCATACCGTAGTCGGTAGTATACCAGCGGAAACCTCCGTAATTGAAATATCCGAAATTATAGCTGTGCGAGAAAGTACCGTTTACCTGAGTGGTAGAATAGAAGTTGGATTCATATATGTCATCATAACTTCTGTTATCGGTGGAAAGTGAGTTGTTTCCCCAAGAAACATAATAATCATAATTTTCACTTTTCTTTATGGTGATATTACCTTTTTCGTTCATGAGTCCGAGTTCTTTCATGGCTTTTTCGGTTGAAGCCTTTAACTCGTCAGAACCGACAAATTTTCCGCTTTCGTCAAGATTACGCAGATACATATTTCCGACTGCCCATAATTCAGCAAATAATTCTTCAATCTCCTCATTTCTTTCTCCGTGCATCATCAAATCATCATACTTTTCATATGTTTTCCGTACTGTAAAGTACTTGCCGAGACCACTTGCCACACATATCGCAAATATGATACACGCACTTACAAATGCGATAATACGTGTGGATTTCTGTTTAAGAATATCAATAACTTTCATAATTGTCCTCCTGCTTTTTCGATTTTGTAGCCTATTCCCCATACGACTTTTAGATAGCGCGGGTCACTCGGATTTATTTCTATCTTCTCACGTATATGCCTTATATGAACCATTACAGTATTTTCAACGGAATATGAATCTTCATTCCATACGTGTGAATATATTTCTTCCGCTGAAAATACCCTGCCTGCGTTTTCCATAAGCATCTCGGTGATTTTATATTCTGTTGCGGTGAGTTTTACGGGATCGCCGTCAACATAGAGTTGTTTAGCGTCTCTGTTGAGGGTAAGACCGCCTATCTTTATATCCGAGCCTAAATTGGTACTGTCCGCCGAGCCGAGACTAAGATAACGGCGTAGATTTGATTTTACTCTTGCAACGAGTTCCATAGGGTTATAAGGTTTTGTAACATAATCGTCCGCACCCATTGAGAGACCTAAAATCTTGTCGCTTTCCTCCGATTTTGCCGAAAGGACAATAATCGGGATATTTTTTGTTGTACGTATTTTCATCATGGCGGACAAACCGTCAAGTTTAGGCATCATGACATCAATCAGAATAAGCTGTATATTGTTCTGCATAAGACTTTCAATAGCTTCAATGCCGTTATATGCCTTAAAAATTCTGTATCCCTCCTTTTCAAGAAGTTTTGCAATTGCATTTACTATATAGTGGTCGTCGTCCACAACGAGAATAGAAGCGTTTTCAAAAGAATTCATATTAATTTTCCCTTTCTGTTAAATGTGACGTGTTCCGCAATTCTGTAAATTTTTCTCCTGCGTGAAATATGTTTACATAAAATTAAGTATGTACTAATTCCGATACCTGATATTGTCATAAGTATGCCCGCACTGCGATACGGTACGCTGTAAGTTAAGGTTATAAAATGCTTTCCCTTTTTTACGGGGAAACCTATAAAAGCCGTATTTGTTCTGAAATAATCCGTTTTTACTCCGTCCACAAGAATCTCAAAGCCCTCATCATACGGTACTGAAAGATTGAACCAGCCGTCTTTTGTAACGTCAATATTTCCCTGAATTACATCACCGCCGTTTTTTTCCCTGTCAATCATAAAACAGTCCTTGTTGTTATGTGCATTTTCAAGTACTTCCGTATCGAGCGCATAGATATTGAAATCTGAAAGAATATAATTTCCTGCCGAAAAATTGAATTTAAGCTCTTCGATCGGACTGTCCGAAGAAATAATGTAGGTAAAGTTATAGTTCCTGTTATTATACTTCCATTCAGGGTCGGAAAGAGTGTTCTTTATACCGTTTATGCTTACGGATATATCGTCTCTTTCAGACTTTTTTCCTATACGGTTATCAGCGTGAAACTCTATGAAAATTATTTTATCCTTTATGGGATTTTCAGGTTTTGCAGTAATACTGAATGGTGTTTCGCTTTTTACTTCATAAACGCTGTTTGTTTCCTTTATATAGTCTGTATCACCATAAAGTGTAAAATCTGTATTGATTTCTGAACAGTGAGAGGGGAGTACAGCAGACGAAGAACCCGACGGAATTATAATATTTTCAAGCATTGCCTCCGACTTTTGGGCAGGACTGAGTTTTTCCCAGTCGTTTTCATTCATGACATCTGAACAGGCATAACCTACAGGTAAAGCGTTTTTATTTTTTAATAAAACCCATTCACCTTCATTTCCTACAGTTGTTTCGCCCGTCATAGCCTTTGAATTTTTTCCGATACGGTAACGACAACCCATAAGTGTATTGAAGATTATATTTTTCGGCTGTGTCTGTAAAGCGTTGTTGCGGTGGGAATTTTCACTGCTTTCAAAACGAAAATTACGATAATATGAATTGCTTACTGATGAATAAACATTAGTGGTATAGTAATTTTCTCCATAAATACGATTTACAGCCTGACCATTTCCCGAACCGTCTGCGAATCTGTAGAAATCACTGTCAGATGCAACTGTTTTGTCAACAAGTTTCTGAATGTCTTCCGAATAAAGAGCTTCTACAGACTGTTCCGAAACATAGCTGTCATGAAAATTAACTGTAAAGCAGTTTATCAGTGAAAGAATCGTCAAAGTAACAATAACAGCCTGTTTTTTCTGTGTTCTGATAAATATTATAATTGCAGTTATTGTTATGAGTGCGTCGGCAGTAAGTATCATATTTTTTGACATAGAACGGTAATTCATGAGTATATCGGCTGAAATTACAATCACTGATATAACTGTAATTTCATAAATATTTATCTTCATGGAAAAAAGTTTTTCAAGAAATCCGCCTGTAACTATCATCATGAGTGGTAAAAACGGTATCAGAACTTTTGCGTCAAGATACATTGTTCCGTTTAATATATATACCAGCAGGGGACAGCAGGCAAAAAGTGCGAAAACAGCAGAAAGAAATTTCATGGCTTTGTCGCCGTTTTTCAGCATAGCGATTACTGAAATTACCGATATAAAAGTAAGCCCCATTGAGTAAGGTCCGTAAAGCAGATATTGCAGACTGACTTTCGGAAAAAATATCTCTGTGAGGTGCGATGATGAGGGACTGCTTTCCCTACCTTTTATAAGTGTGAAGAATGTGGGAATCCATAGTATACCTGCTGTGATTATTCCCGAAACCATACATATAACTGTCTGTCTGATTTTTCTGAAACTTATACTTTTGAAATGTTTCAGCTGAATGAATACCGCATAAATTATTATCGACGCAAATGCTCCTATGCTGAAATAAAAGCTTGTACACATAATTGAATAGGAACAGAATATTATTTTTACACGGTTTTTCAGTGTATCTTCATTGCCTGTACAAATCATTGCCATAAGCTGAAACGGAAGATAATTTATAAACATAATATGTCTGTGGCTATGAAAAATAAGAGGTGCGGAACACATGAATATTATTGATAAAATAAGTGATATATTTCTGCTGAAATGGCGTTTAAAAAGACAGTAACAAGCTGTGCATGAAAAATAAACGGAAATTATACTTATAATCTGTATATAGTCTGACATTCTGACCTGCGGGAGCAGGTATGACGGCAGATAAACGGGGTTCATAAGTCCGTAATAGGCAAAATTGTATATATTCTGACCTGCACCGAGCTGAAAGGAAAAGTCGGGAAAAAGGTCTCCCGTTCTGTAAAAGCGTGTACGGAAGTATTCAGGCACAGCAAAGTGCTGGCTTATCCAGTCTGTTTCAGACCCCCAGATACCGTTTGTTCTTGTAATTGCTATTGTAATGATTACAGCAGAAAATATTAATGTAAGTATTATTAAATTACGGAAAACCGTGTTTTTTTGTACTTGATTTTTTTGCCCGAATACCATTATAATACCTCCTTTTTTTTATGTCAAGGTTATTATAACAG
>DETU01000024.1:0-150 GCA_002362175.1 Ruminococcus sp. UBA3280 | reverse complement strand
TATTATAACAGTAATTTCTTAATGTGACTGCGATAAAAATCTTATGATTTTCTTAAAAAACAAGAACCGATTTTTTTACTAATCGGTTCTTGTTTTACTGAAATATTATTTAATTGTATAAAAATAAAAAAAGTCCGAATATTCGGACTT
>DETU01000049.1:2594-3230 GCA_002362175.1 Ruminococcus sp. UBA3280 | reverse complement strand
ATTTTTTTATAATTATAGCAGAGATTAATCAGAATGTCAAATGCAAACTTGACATATATATTATAATATGGTATAATTTCAGCTATAAAACAAAAGAAAGGATTTTTTACAATGGATTTTATTGAAATACTCAAATCCGCAATACTGGGCATAGTCGAGGGTATAACAGAATGGCTTCCCATAAGCAGTACAGGTCATCTTATACTTGTTGACGAATTTCTGAAACTGAACGAAACAGACGCTTTCAAAGAAATGTTTGATGTTGTGATTCAGCTCGGTGCAATTATGGCGGTTGTGCTGATTTTCTGGAAAAAACTTTTTCCGTTCGGCAAGAAAAACAATCCCCACCCACTAAGCAAAGACGGTTTCGGTGCATACGTAAAGACGGATATTTTTCAGATGTGGTTCAAAGTACTTGTGGCTTGCGTACCTGCCGCAGTAATCGGATTGCTTTTGGACGAAAAATTCAACGAACTTTTCTATAACCCGTGGACTGTAGCAATTGCCCTTATAGTTTTCGGTATAGCTTTTATAATCGTCGAAAACTGGAACAAGGGAAGAACGCCAAAAGTAAACACCATTGACGACCTGACCTATAAAACAGCTCTTATAATAGGCGTATTCCAGCTTATAGCG
>DETU01000049.1:824-2300 GCA_002362175.1 Ruminococcus sp. UBA3280 | reverse complement strand
GGCGTATTCCAGCTTATAGCGGCAATTTTTCCCGGTACTTCACGCTCGGGTGCTACAATAATCGGTGCTTTGCTTATCGGAATTTCAAGAACAGTAGCGGCTGAATTTACATTCTATCTTGCCGTTCCTGTAATGTTCGGTGCAAGCCTGCTCAAAATCATCAGATACGATGGCGGTTTCACAAATCAGCAGATTATGATACTTGTCACAGGTATGGTTATAGCTTTTGTAGTTTCGATATTCGTAATAAAGTTCCTTATGGACTACATAAAAAAACACGACTTCAAAGCTTTCGGCTGGTACAGAATTATTCTTGGTACTTTGGTACTGTTCTACTTTGCATTCGTTAAATAAAAATACGGCACTTTCGGTAAAACGAAAGTGCTTTTTTGTTGACATTTTTATTCATGCGTGATATAATTCAATAAAACAACAGTAAAGGATAATATTATGAATAACAACTATTTCAGAATAAAGGTGATAAAATGAAAAATTCAAAAAAATACAGGGCTTTTCTGAAAAGACAAAGAAAAATCAGCAGATACGGAATGTATCTCGGTACTAAATGTTTGGATTGCGGAAACAATCTTTTTTTATTTGACCGATTTGATGCGAAATGTTGTATTGTATGCGATATTTGGACGGAAAGAAATTGCGGAGACTCCAATTGTCCATACTGCTCGGTAAGACCCTCCACACCATCGGAAGCTTTTTTCAGCGAAAAGCCACACTATGACAGTTACAGGAAAGATAATCTCCGCATGAAGTACCAGCAAAGGCACTCCGGAAAAATCAAACACGAAAATTCAGAAAGGAATTTAAAATGAATTATAAAGGACATACAAGATACCTGAAAGAAAATCCGCCGTTTAATAATAACGAATGGGACAGGAAAATGTTATATGAGTATCTTGTATATAGCTGTATTACAGATACAAAAGCATATATCGACGAATATTTCAGCAGGTACACAAATGACGAAAATTTACTGAAAATGCTGTTTAATTTTCTGTCTGATGACAATTATGACAGTTCGGACTGTCAGATTGCTTCGGCGTATTATATATCCCGAATGGACAAAACGCTACTTGAAAAGTACAGCGATTTGATGTCCGAAGCAGGAAAAAATCCTGTTGACGCAAGAAATCCATTGAAATATCTTAAATAACATAAAAAACTCCCTGCCATTGCGACAGGGATAATTTTTTATTTTTTTGAAATTATTGTATCGTCTTTTTTGTAAATGCTGTTTTCGGGAATTACACCACGCACACAGCTTGTCGGGTAAATATTTGAGTTGCGACCTACAACAGTACCGGGATTCAGTACACTGTTACAGCCTACTTCAACATAGTCGCCGGCCATTGCACCGATTTTTTTTATTCCTGTTTCAAGAGTCTCATTGTCCGACTTTATAACAACGTTTGTCTTGTCGGACTTGACATTAGATGTAATAGAACCTGCTCCCATATGTGA
>DETU01000049.1:0-507 GCA_002362175.1 Ruminococcus sp. UBA3280 | reverse complement strand
CTTATAACCTAAAATGCTGTCACCTACATAATTATAATGAGGTGTCTGAACATTGTCAAAAATAATGACGTTCTTCAGTTCAACAGAATTTCCGATAACACAGTTTTTGCCTACCAAAGCACTTCCTCTTATGAAAGCACAGTGACGGACTTCTGTTTCCGCACCTATAATACACGGTGAACCTATGTAAGCAGTCGGATAAACATTAGCGGTCTTGTGAATCCATACGTTTTCAAAAGGATTGTCATATTCATCACGGGGAAGTGTTTTTCCGAGTTCAATAATGAACTCACTGATACCTTTAAGTGCTTCCCAAGGGTATGTAAATTTTCTGAGATAATCAGCCGAAGCAGTATGGCTTAAATCATACAAATCGGCAATTTTTACATTTTTCATATATTTCAGCTCCGATTCTTAAAATTTATATAATATTATTATAATACTATTTTTTAAAATTGTCAAGTATTGATTAATATCAGGATAATTTATTATTTTCTGTCTTTACTT
>DETU01000045.1 GCA_002362175.1 Ruminococcus sp. UBA3280 | reverse complement strand
TATATTATAAAATATGGAAAAATTTTTCAGTGAGTGTTGCAAAGAATAACAAAATGTAGTATAATATTTAAGGCAGTGGACTTTTCACTGTAAATTACAGTATTGTGAGTTGAAATATTTATGTGCGGAATTACAGGCTTTACAAACGATATTGACAATTCAAACGCCGTTATCGGAAAGATGATGGACAGAATTAGACACAGAGGACCTGACGCAGAGGGAAAGTATATTGATGACGGAATAGCTCTCGGTCATCGCCGTCTGAGCATTATAGACGTAAGTTCTCAGGGAGACCAGCCTATTTTTAATGAGGATAAATCCCTTGTTATTGTCTTTAACGGTGAGATATATAATTATATGGAAATCCGTGAAAAACTGATTGATACGGGTCATGTTTTCAGAACAAATACCGATACGGAGGTACTTATACACGGCTATGAGGAATACGGTGTAAAACTTCTTAATATGCTCAGGGGAATGTTCGCTTTTGTTATATGGGATAAGAATAAAAAGGAACTTTTCGGGGCAAGAGACTTTTTCGGTATAAAGCCCCTCTATTACGCAGTTATGGGTAAAACGTTTATGTTTGGTTCTGAAATAAAGAGTTTTCTCGAACACCCTAATTTTAAAAAGGAACTCAATACAGATGTACTTGAAAATTATCTCACGTTTCAATATTCGCCTACTTATGAAACTTTTTTCAAAAATGTCTATAAACTTCCGCCTGCACACTATTTTACCCTCAAAAACGGTAAGTTTGAAGCAAGACGTTACTGGGATGTTAATTTCAGTGAAGATAATTCACCATCTCTTGATGAATGGGTGAATAAAATATCAGACACTTTTCATGATTCTGTAAACGCCCATAAAATTGCTGATGTTGAAGTAGGTTCATTTCTTTCAAGCGGTGTTGATTCAAGTTATGTTGCATCTGTTGCAGACGTTGACAAGACTTTTACTGTCGGTTTCGGAAATGACGAAAAATACAATGAAATCGGCTGGGCAAAGAACTTTTCAAAGGCTATCGGCAAGGAGAATACAAGCAATGTAATTTCACCTGAAGAATACTGGGGTAACCTTTCTAAAATTCAGTATCACATGGACGAACCTCTTGCAGACCCTTCGGCAGTTGCACTTTATTTTGTCTGCAATATCGCTTCCGAAAAACTGAAAGTTGTCCTTTCAGGTGAGGGGGCAGACGAGATTTTCGGCGGATACAACGTATACAGTGACCCCGACGGCACTTTTTATGACAGACTTCCGAGAGCTGTTAAAAGAACTGTTGCCGATATTGCTTCAAAGCTTCCTGCAAAGAGAGGTGTTAATTTCTTTGTAAGAAAGGGTAGGGACGTTGAAGAAAGATTTATAGGTAATGCCTATATGTTTACTCCCGAGGACAGAAAAAAGCTTCTTAAAATAAATACAAATGCTCCCGAACCGTCTGAAATTACCTCAAAATTCTATAAAAGAGTTAAGAACAAGGATGACGTAACAAAAATGCAGTATCTTGACCTGCATATGTGGATGGCGGGGGATATACTACTTAAAGCCGACAAAATGAGTATGGCTAACTCTCTTGAACTGCGTGTACCTTTTCTTGATAAGGAAATTATGGGGCTTGCGGAAAAAATTCCTACAAAATACCGTGTTACACACGAAAAAGGTACGGACGAAACAAAGTATATAACAAAGTATGCAATGAGGCTTGCAGCAAAAAAAGATACTCCTTCACAGACCGCAAAGACTGCCGCAAAGAAAAAACTCGGTTTTCCTGTTCCTATCCGTGTATGGCTTAAAGAGGACAAATATTACAATATAGTGAAAAATGCGTTTGAAAGCGACGATGCGGATAAATTCTTCAACAGAGAACCGCTTATTAAGCTTCTTGATGACCACAGGGACGGTAAAGCAGACAACAGCCGTAAAATATGGACGGTATTTATTTTTCTTGTTTGGTATGATGTCTACTTTAACAAAAACGGTGAATATTAATATAAATAATCGGAGGTAAAAAATATGTTTTCAGAATATCAGCATCTTATTGATTTGAGTGACTATCCTGTTTCATGGTGGAAAAAGGTTATTGAACTCGGTGAAAAAATAAAGGAAAATCCAAAAGACTTCGCACATGAATGTGATGGTAAGATTATGGCTACTCTTTTCTATGAACCATCCACACGTACACAGATGTCTTTTCAAACTGCTATGATTCGTCTCGGCGGACAGATTATAGGCTTTGATAATCCTGCAAATTCTTCTGTTTCAAAAGGTGAGACTATTAAGGACACTACTAAGATAGTAAGCAGTTATGCGGATATTCTTGTAATACGTCACCCCATTGCAGGTGCTGCAAAGGCTGCCGCACTCACTGCTGACTGTTCTGTAATAAATGCAGGTGACGGCGGTCATCTTCACCCCACTCAGACCCTCACCGACCTGCTTACCCTTAAAATCGAAAAGAAAAGACTTTCAGGTCTTACTATAGGTATGTGCGGAGACCTTATTAACGGTCGTACAGTTCACTCTCTCTGTAAGGCACTTAGTATGTTTGAAAATAATAAGTTTATATTCATTTCAACTCCCGAACTCCGTATGCCCGCTTATATAAAGGATATTATCAAGGCTAACGGAAGTACTTTTGAGGAAGTCGACACTCTTGAAGAGGCTATAGGAAAGCTTGATGTTCTTTATATGACACGTATTCAGCAGGAACGTTTTGCAAGTGAGGAAGAATATCTTGCACAAAAAAATACTTATGTTCTTGGCCACAGAAAAATGCTCCTTGCCAAAAAAGATATGATTGTATTGCACCCGTTGCCGAGAGTTGACGAAATAACAGTTGATGTTGATGACGACAGCCGTGCAATGTACTTTACACAGGCTAAGTATGGCGTTTTTGCACGTATGGCACTTATCCTGACTATTCTCAGCGAGAAGAAGTCAACAGAACTTTTAAAGGGTAAAACTTATAATTCAGTAAAGTGCGATAACCCCCGTTGTATTACCAACCATGAGCATTATCTTCCAAAGAGTTTCCGTTCAAGCGGTGATGAAACATTACTTGAATGTGAGTTCTGTGACGAAAGAAAACTTATATAACTTTAAAACAAAAATCCTGCCCGTAATGAGCAGGATTTTTTATTGATATACTATGTTTACGTACGGCGAATTATCAGTGATTATTTTTTCGGGTATTCCGTACTCTGACGGAAGATAAACCGTCTGTAGATAAGGATTTTCGGAAACATTGAGATATTCAAGATACGTATTGATGCGGATTTCTCTGAGAGAACTGTTCTCAACGTCAAGATGTCTGAGATTTGAGAACTTTTCAAGATTGAGTACAGATTCATTTTCTATGCCGTTAAGAGTCAAAGTTATAAGAGAGTTTGAAATATTTTGTAATCCGTCAAGACTTTCTATTTTCGGCGAATTGGGATTAAATTCTCCGATACATAAATTTTTCAGGTTTTCCATACCGGAAAAGTCTTTCAGATTATGGAAAGTACATTTTCCTTTGATATAGAAAGTCTTGAGTTTAGGACAGTTTTTCAATGCTGACCAGTCATCAATATCATTTGCATTTATCGAAAGATATTCAAGAAAGTTTTTATTTTCGAGGAAACTTATATTATCGGCATCATAAAGTTCGGTTTCGAACTTTTTCAGAAAATAAAGCCCTTGTATATTGTTAAAGTCTTTTTCGGTTATATTTGTTGAATTAAGTTCGGTTGTAAAACGGCAGACTATTCTTCCGCCTATTATGCAGTTTGAGAATATTACTAAAATTATAACACTGATTATCAATATTATTTTTTTATAGTTTTTAATACACTTTTCTTTAAGTTCAGAGAGACGCATATAAATTGGTCTCCCATGCAGGAATATAAAGCTGATGTCTTATATAAAGCTTATACTGCGGATTAAGCGTCATGATGAGCAGGGGAATTTCAAAAATATCCTCGTTTCTGTGGTAAAGTGCTATCATGAGTTTCGGAGAATCGTGTGAAATTGTGTTTGACGCTCCCCATATTGCCTCACGTTCAAAGCCCTCAACGTCCATTTTGATTATAGTTGCGGGACGGTTTCCGTTAACTATACTGTCAACTGCCCTTGCCGTTATCATAGTTTCGGCGGTTGCGGAAATTGCCGATTGTCTGCCTGATTTTGATGCGAACGGTACTTCACAGTCAGTACTCCATGCTGCTGCGTTGTATGTGAAAACATTAGGCATACCGTCAGTATTTTTTACAAGTTTCTTATAATTTTTTCTGTCGGGTTCAAGTGCATATATTTCCGCATATTTTCCACGTGTAAATTCAAGCAGTTCCCTGATTGTGTCACCGTTGTAAGCACCTAAGTCAACGTATACTTCATTAAGACTCGGTTTGATGATTTTCCTGTAAATTTCTGATTTCGGGGTTGTTACTGCCGAAAGATACTCGATTTTTCCGCTTATCTTGAAATTTATGATATTTGCGTAAACTTTTCTTGAATAGTCGTCTGCAAGACTGTCATATACTTTCTGAATTTTTTCCGCATTCTGCATACAGTATTCATAAGTAAAAAGACCTTTGCCGACAACGGGAACATCAGGAACATAAAGAGTATGACGTGCCGCAATACTGTGGATTCTGTCAACTATTTCCTGATAGCCTGCCGCAAATGCAAGAACAACTACAAAGTCGTCTACCATTGATTCCACTTCTGAAAGCTTATGAACTTTGAAACCCTCGAATGAATGACCCCTCACAAAGTCATCACTTGCAAAGATTCCCGAAACAATAATATTTTTTTCTCTGAATACGGACATTATTTTCAATGCACCGTCGCCCATTCCGTAAATAAAAATAGGTCTTTTTTCGGCTGAGAGTCTTTCCCAGCATGATTGTTTTTCTGTAATAAAGGAGAGCATATTTTCACCCCATGAATTAATAATTATCGTCATCGTCGTGACCGTCGCAGTTTATAAGGTCACGTCCTCGTATTCCGTATTTATCACGGACATCGTTAAGATACTGGTCTATCATATCTGAAACTTTCCGTACATTTTTAACACTTTTTACTTCTTTTACAGGAGTATCACGGTCACGGCTGTAAATTATAATAGTACCGCAACTGAAAACTCTTTGCCAAAAAGGAAAATTCAGTTTTTTATCATCTATTTTGTAAATTTCCAGTTCGTCCTCTTCAATATTGAAAAAGCCTTTTCTTGTTATCAGTTTCGTTTCCGTAAGAAAATAACGTGTAAAAGACAGCGGTAATCCGAAAACTGTACGTTTTTTGTCTGTCCATACATATGGAATATCATTTTTTTTCATAACTGTCAACTCCGATTTTTCAGGTTTCTTCTTATTATTT
>DETU01000040.1 GCA_002362175.1 Ruminococcus sp. UBA3280 | reverse complement strand
ATTTTTCTGCGATAATATAATGACGCAAATTTTTATAATTTTACTGTATATTGCCACGGCATAAAAATAATTACAGACGAAAGGAGAAACTCATGATTAATATTGAAAATCTTACGAAATTTTACGGCAACAACAGAGCTGTAAACAATATCAGTTTTACAATAAATGATAATGAGATTCTTGGTTTTCTCGGTCCTAACGGTGCGGGAAAATCAACCACAATGAACATGATAGCAGGATATCTTCCCATGTCAAACGGTACGGTGACTGTCTGCGGAACGGATATTTCCAAAGAACCCGTAAAGGCAAAGCGGAAAATCGGCTATCTTCCGCAAGACCCGCCCGTATATCCTGATATGAGGGTAAAGGAATATATGTCTTTCTGTGCGGGACTTAAAAAAATTCCACGTTCTCAGAAAAAAGACGAAATAAATCGTGTTATGGAACTTCTGAAAATTACGGACGTTAAGGACAAGCTTATAAAAAATCTTTCGGGCGGTTACAAGAGACGTGTGGGTTTTGCACAGGCTATTCTCGGAAATCCGGAGTTTATCATTTTGGACGAGCCGACGGTTGGTCTTGACCCAAATCAAGTAATTGAAGTAAGAAATATTATCCGTAACCTGAAAAAACATCACTCGGTAATTTTCAGCTCACATATTCTCAGCGAAGTAAGCGAAGTCTGCGACCGAGTTGTAATAATCAACAAAGGTGACATAAGGGCAATTGATACTATCGAAAATCTCGAAAAGTCCTACGGTACTTCCCTTATTCTTCACATCAAAGTAAAGGGTTCAAAGACAAAAGCCGCTTCAATTATCGAAATGACTGACGGTGTAAAGGAAATCACCTCAATTGATGAAGAAGGTGAAAATATCTTCAATTTCACCACACAGCTTGACGGAGACGCAGAGGAAATCCGTCGCTCTATAATGTCGGAACTTCTTAAGAATAAAGTTGACATAGAAGAAATCTACACTGACAAGCCGAATCTTGAAAATGTATTCATCGAACTTATAAACCGTCCTGCAAAAAGCGGTAACCTTATGGAACTGCTGGACGAAATAGTTCCCGAAGAAAATACGGATTCAGAATCAGACAAAAAGGAGGAAAATGAATAATGTTTCCTATATATAAAAAAGAACTTCAGTCGTTCTTTTATACGCCTTTTGCGTATACAATAACGGCACTGTTCATGCTTCTTTTTACTTATATGTTCAATGTTGCGATAGGTAATATAGACCAGAGTACATATCAGTTTTCATTCACTGAAATTTTCTACAATGTAATATTCTATTTCATATTCCTTATACCGATAATGACAATGCGTACATATGCCGACGAGAGAAAATTCGGCACGGAAGTCCTCCTCATGACTTCACCTGTAAGCGTTCTCAAAATAGTACTTGCAAAATTTCTTGCAAACATAACAGTATTTATTTTCATGATTGCGGGTTCAACACTTTTCCCGATTATCACGGCATTGAACGGTGAAATCGTAATAAGTCAGCTCATATGTGCATACATAGGATTTTTCTGCTGGGGTGCAATGTACATAGCACTCGGTATGCTTGTTTCATCATTCACGGAAAGCTCCATACTTGCCGCTATACTCGGTGAACTTGCTATGTTTATATTCCTGTTTATTGATGATTTCTCACGTACCGGATTTATCTCACAGTACCCGAAACTCCAGTCTGTTCTTTATGCATTTGCCGCACAACCGAGATTTGCGTACTTCTCACAGGGATTTATCCGCCTATCAGATATGGTATTTTTCATATCGGCAATCGTTGTGCTTCTTGCATGGAACTTTGTTTCCATTGAAAAGAAACGCTGGAACAGGGGGTAATCATTCATGCAGAAGAAAAAATTTAATCTTTCGGGAATACTTGCATTTGTCATTGCAATTCTGATACTGCTTATCGCAGTCCCGATAAACCTTATATTCACTTATTCCGACAAAGTATTTGACATGACTCCTGCCGGAAAATATACTCTTAATGAGAAAACAGTACAGCTTCTTGACGAAGTATCCGACAAGCAGATTGAAATTTACTACTTATATAATTATAGTCTCAGTGAATTTCAGAATGCTCCCGAGTTCCTTCCTCTTTATCACACACTCGACGAACTCGGAAAACGTGACAATATACAACTTATTACTTTCAATCCGAACGAAGAAGCCGACAGAGCTTCAGCACTTGACCCGTCGGGAATCCTCGGTATAAACGAGGGTGATATTTTTGTAAAGTGCGGAGATACAATCAAAAAAATTGACTATCATAAACTTTTTCAGACAACATCAGAAGGCATATTTGAATACGCAGGTGAAGAACTTATTGCAGGTGCTATAAAAGTATGTACAAGCGGTTCTCTCCCCACTGTTTACTTCCTTACAGGTCACGGTGAAAAGTCCATAAATGACAGCTATGAAACTTATGCACTCCAGCTTAAAGCAAATAACTATGATGTTCAGGAAATAAACCTTGACGAAGAAGGTGCTGTCCCTGATAATGCGGCTATTATCTACCTCGCAGGTCCGACAAAAGACCTGACCGACAATGAGTATAAACTTCTAAGTGATTATGCCGACCACGGCGGTTCACTTGCCGTTTTTGCCGCTCCATGCGACACAAAGGGACGTTTCTCAAATATTGACAGACTGCTTGAAAAGTTTGAACTCGGCATTGACTACAACTATGTAACGGAATCAAACAGTGTTAATCAGCTTCAGGACAGAGAAGCAAAGCAGAGTGATAATTACTTCCGTGTTCAGTATACACAGAAAACAGACGATTTTACAGAGGACCTCACAACAGATATAAATTATCTTATCGACCAGGGCGACTATATAGCAGGTATTTCAAATACAAGAAGTGTATACGAATACAGCGGTGACAGCGGATATATTGAAAAGTCACCTATAATACAGAATATCGCTGACGCTACAACAGCAAGCTATACAACCGTAAGTACTGCCATGGGCGGTGATAGCGACTCCAAAAAGCAAGCAGAAGAATTAAGCAATACACCTCTCTATTTCGGCTATTACTCATACAATAAGCAGACTCTCGGTAAAATTATCCTTATCGGAACTACCGATATAATGGATATTGACAAGGTATACCCCACTATTTCGGGTACTCAGTATCTTACCATTTTCTCAAACACATGGCTTTATGATACCGATATTGATATGGGTATAGGCAACAAGTCCAATTCATACGATACAATGCATTTTGCGGACGCTCCCGAAGCTGAATCCGTACTGAGAATATTTACAATTGTTCCTGTTGTCATTGCACTTATAGGCGTGGCAGTATGGCTCAAGAGGAGATATGCATAATATGAAAAAAGTTATTATAGCTACTGTTGCTCTGCTTATTGTTGCGGGAGGTTCAATCGGTGCTTTTCTCGTTGTCAAGAACAAGAGTGACAAGGAAACAAAACAACAGGTTTCCGAACTTGCCGACAATGTTCTTTTCAGTTTTGACAGTGACAGCATAACAGAAATAAATTTCGACTGTCCCGACGGTCAGTACAAGGCAGTTGTCAATGATGACGATGAATGGAAACTTGACAACGGTGAATTTTCTCTTGACCAGACTTACATGGACGCACTGCTTACATTGGTTTCAGACTTCACTGCGGAAACAAACTACGGTGAGGCGGACAGTTCAAAAAAATCCATGTATGGTCTTGAAAATCCGTCCGAAACAATAACACTCTCCGACGGTACAAACAACTATAAAGTTTATGTAGGAAATATCAGTCCCACAAACGATTACTATTATATTATGGTTGAAGGAAAAAACAAGGTATATACTGTTGATTCCATACAGGGAAGTGTACTGAAAGCAAGCCGTCTGATGATTAAATCAAAAGATTTGATTCCGTATAAGGACAACGAAATTAAACAGATTACCATTAAAAAAGACGGCAAAACAGTATATGACCTTACTTTTGATACGGAAACTTCTACATGGTCACTCCCCGACGAATATTCAAATCTTCCGTTTGACCAAACAGCAGTTACTTCAATGCTTACAACCGTCACACGTCTTGAAGCCCAACAGCTTCTTGACGAATATCTTGAAGATTTGAGTAAATACGGCTTTGACAAGCCTGCTGCCGAAGTAACGGTAAAAGGTATTGACGGCACTGAAAAGAATATACTTGTAAGCGGTAAAAGCGACGAAAACAGGACATATACATATGCTTTGCTTAAAGATTCAAATCAGGTACAGACCTACTACATTTCAGACCTTAATTTCGTTGATTATACCCCTATTGATTTCATGCCTGATTCCGTTACAACCGCCAATATCTACAGTGTAACGGGATTTGACCTTACATTCGATAATATTCAGGATTCATTCACTCTGAACATGACCGACAGTATTCTTGAAAAGAATGGCAAATCAATAGATATTGAAAATGTTGAAACTTCAACATCTTTCCAGAATTTCTATAACGCCCTTTCAATTCTCATATTCACTGAAATTGATACGGACGTTTCGCCCGACAATTCAGAACCGCTTTTAACTGCCGTTTATCATGTAAACGACGGTACCGACATTAAAATAGATTTGGTTGACGCAGGTAATGATAAATGTTACGTTTTCAAAGATGACATATACACAGGCGGTCTTATAGATATGAGCCGAATAACAGGAAAAACTTCTGTTAGGTCATTCTATAATTCATTCTGTGAAAATGCAGGCATACTTAAAACAGTTCAGTCTCAGCCGTCGGATGACGACGAATAAAAATAACAGCACCCTCGGGTGCTGTTTGACTATACAACTATTGATTTATTTCAGTATTCATGGTATAATGAGTAAGGAAATATATGTATTATAATGTATTTCATGAACAGAAAGGAAAAAATAATTATGGATATAAATAAAACTCTTGCACAGGAATTTAATCTGAAACTTGAACACGTCAATAATACGGTTGAACTTATTGACGACGACAAGACTATTCCGTTTATCGCACGTTACCGTAAAGAACTTACAGGCTCGCTTGACGACCAGATTCTCCGTGAACTTTATGACCGTCTCATGTACCTCCGCAATCTTGAAAAACGCAAGGAGGAAATTTCAAACGCTATCACGGAACAGGAAAAAATGACCCCCGAAATTGAAAGTGCAATCAGTTCAGCAACAACACTTGTTGAAGTTGAAGATATATACAGACCGTTCAAGCCCAAAAGACGTACCCGTGCAGGTATCGCAAGGGAAAACGGTCTTGAACCCCTTGCATCTCTCGTTATGGAACAAAATCCACAGACAGCTCCCGAAAAAGAAGCGGAAAGATTTATTGACGAGGAAAAGAAAATCCCTGACATCAAAACTGCTTTACAGGGTGCTATGGACATAATAGCAGAAGATATTTCAGACGATGCCGAAATAAGAAAGAAACTCCGTAAACTTGCAAACGATAAGGGTGAAATAGTTTCCAAAGCATCTGACCCCGAAGCAGAAAGCGTATACACCAATTACTATGACTATAAAGAACCCGTTGAAAAAATAGCAAACCACCGTGTACTTGCACTTGACAGAGGTGAAAAGGAAGGATTTATAAAAGTTTCGGTAAGTCTTGACGAAATCAGTGCAACGGGTCTCATTGCAAATAAGTATGTGAAGAATGATTCACAGTGCGGTGAACTTGTAAGAACTGCTGTTCTTGACAGTTACAAGAGACTTATTTTCCCGTCGATTGAACGTGAGATACGTTCCGAAATGACATCAAAAGCCGCTGAAGAATCAATAAAAGTATTTGCTTCAAACCTCCGTCAGCTTCTCCTGCAAGCACCACTGAAAAACAGTATTATTCTCGGTCTTGACCCGGGTTACAGAACGGGCTGTAAAGTTGCCGTAATTGACTCAACGGGAAAAGTACTTGATACAGGCGTTATTTATCCCACTCCGGGACCAAAGCAGAATGTTGAAAGCTCCGCAAAGACAGTAAAATCACTCATTCAGAAACACGGTGTTACAACTATCTCCATAGGCAACGGTACAGCTTCCCGTGAAACTGAAAACTTTGTTGTTGACTTACTAAAGGAAATACCACAGAAAATAAGCTACATGGTAGTAAGTGAAGCAGGTGCTTCCGTCTACTCGGCTTCAAAACTTGCCGCCGAGGAGTTCCCTGACTATGATGTTTCACTGAGAAGTGCAGTATCCATTGCAAGACGTTTACAAGACCCTCTTGCAGAACTTGTAAAAATCGAACCTAAAGCAATAGGTGTCGGACAGTATCAGCACGATATGCCACAAGCCCGTATGAATGAGGCACTTTCAGGCGTTGTTGAAGATTGTGTAAACTCCGTCGGCGTTGACCTGAACACCGCTTCATATTCACTTCTTTCCTATATATCGGGAATAAATTCAGCGGTTGCCAAAAATATAGTTGCCTACCGTGAGGAAAACGGAAAATTCAACGACCGTAAGGAACTTATGAAAGTTGCCAAACTCGGCAAAAAGGCATTTGAACAGTGTGCAGGATTTTTAAGAGTACGTGACGGAAAAAATCCGCTTGACAATACAGCAGTCCACCCCGAAAGCTATTCTGCCGCTTCATCGCTTCTGAACGAGTGCGGTTTTACACTTGCTGACATTTCAGACGGCGGTGCTGCGGGAATAACCGAAAAAGCCGAAAATATAGGTCTTGAAAATATAAGTAAAAATCTCGGAATAGGCGTTCCCACTCTTACCGATATTATAGGAGAACTAAAAAAGCCGGGACGTGACCTCCGTGACGAACTTCCTCCGCCACTCCTCAGAAGCGGTGATGTAATGGAAATCAAAGACCTTAAAGTTGGCATGGAACTTGTCGGAACTGTCCGCAACATAATTGACTTCGGTGCATTTGTCGATATCGGCGTACATGAGGACGGGCTTGTTCATGTTTCACAGATATGCAGCCGATATATAAAACACCCTCTTGAAGCCGTAAAAGTCGGAGAGGTTGTGAAAGTACGTGTAATTGAAGTTGATGTTAAGAGAAACAGAATCTCCCTTACCATGAGACTTGATGACGAAAAGGAACAGAAACAGACAAATAAAAAATCTTCTAAAAAGCGTGATAACCGTAAACCAAAGGGGTTTGACGTAAATCAGTTAAGAAACAGTAGTTTCAGAATAAAACAGAAATAACAAAAAAACGGACGGTATACCGTCCGTTTTCAAAGCAATCATTCAAACGCAACTCCTGGAACTTCTGACATCTTATGAACCGAAGAATCACCGTTCTTTGCAAGTTTTACACTATACTGCGAAATGAGAAGCATAAGCGGAGAATCAAAGAATCTTTCACTGTAATCACTTATAACTTTTTCAAACTGTCCTGTACGTCGAAGAAGGTCGGCACGGAGAAGATACATATTTTCATTACCGTCAAAAACATTGCTGTTTTCCATTATACTCAAAGCTTCATTTCTACATTCCTTTGCCTTGCCGTCATTGCCTTCATCGTCAAAAACCCACGCAGCATAAAGATAAGACTGCACCGCTTCGGTATAATTTCGGTTCTTTATATTGACAAGTGCCTTTCTGACAAAACGTGAAACAAGTTCATTTTCAGTTTCAAGACCACCGAGTTCCCTGTATTCACGGCTTTCAAGATAACTGCGGTCAAAATCCGCAGGTGTTTCAAGAGTACCGTTGCAGTATCTGCACTCGGGACACTCCATAACCCAGTACTCCATTGACGAACGGTGCGGTTCTGACGGACGCAAATCAATATCGGGAACACCGTCCGCCTTTGACTTGATTATAACAGTGTGTTCTGATTTTGTACCGCATACACTGCATACGGTTTCTGTAAGTTTAGTTTCCATAAAAAATCGTACCCCTTTCACTTACTGTAATATGCTAATTATATCAGAATTTACAGTTGTTGTCAATTCACTGAAAAAATTCTGAAAGCTGTTTACAAAATACTTAAAATGTGCTATTATATAAGACAGCAGTATTTTATAAAGGAGGAAAAAATGGCAAGGAAGAAGAAAAACCGCAATTTCAAAATATTGGCGATTATTGAAGCAGTTGTTATTCTTGTGCTGGCTGTTCCGCTTGTGAAACTTACCGTTACGTTCAGCAGTAAAAACGGAAGCACAGTCCCGGCGATAAATACAGAGCCTGATGTACGCACAAGAGCTGTAATTGAAAAGGAAGAGACTTTTTATCAGACCGACGGCGAAAAAATTATAATGGACGGCGGTTCACTCGGAGAAATCTATATGCCCGTTCTGGAGGACGTTCCAAAAAACGAACTGGACGGTGATTCAATCGTTACAAGAAACGGCTACTCATTCTATAAGGACAAGGATAAAATAACCTCAATCGCAGGTATCGACGTTTCAGAGTTTCAGGGATATATTGACTGGAAACAGGTAAAGGACGCAGGCATTGAATTTGCATTTATAAGAGTGGGCTGTCGTACCTACAGCGACGGTGAAATCATATTTGACGAACGTTTCAAAGAAAATCTGTATTCCGCCGACCGAGCAGGAATAAAGACGGGTGTCTATTTCTTCTCTCAGGCACTTACCGTTGACGAGGCTATTGAAGAAGCCGACGCTGTGATAGATGCCATAGAACCTTTCAATATTACTTATCCCGTTGTTTTTGACTGGGAAATTATCTACGAGGACTATGCACGGACAGACGAAATAACTATTGAATCACTCGCCGACTGCTGTGTTGCATTCTGTGAAAGAATAAAGTCCGCAGGATATACTCCGATGATTTATCAGAACAAGAGTACACTTCTTTTCAAGGTTGACCTGCCGAGAGTCAAGGAATATGACATATGGCTTGCCGAATATAACGACGAACCTACATATTACTATGATTTCAAAATATGGCAGTATGCAAGTGACGGACGAGTTCCCGGAATCTCAACCGACGTTGACATGAATATAAGTTTCAAGGACTACAGCCAAAAATCAGATTAAAAATAAAATCTCATCACTGTTTTTTAAGTGATGAGATTTTTTATTTATCAAGTTGACGAACTCTCAGACATAACAGTCATTGAATTGATTTTATAACCGCCGTCATCATTCTTTGAAAGCCTGAACTCTACAGTCTTTGAAACTGATTTGTCCATCCACTCAGGGTGTTCTTCAATATAATTCACATCAACTATATACTTTCCGTCTCTCTTTGATACAAAAGTAACTTCGGGTAAATAAGTGAATGTATTGGGCTTTATCGGAACATTATAGGATTCAGCTTCTTTATTATAGTAGAATTTCGATTCAGCCGACCCTACAGTAGTATGATTGAGTTCGGGAATGTCCTCACCGAAAAGTTCAACGGCAAACTTCTCAACGTCAGACGCAGGAATGTTTACAGCACCCATTCTTTCATTGTATTCCGAAAGTTTCTTGTTGTCTATAACGACAGACCATATCGCCGCACTGATAATCTGGTCAGATGTAAGTTCAGACGGACTGTCAAATGGATTAATATTCATTATCACAGCAGGATAAACAGCTTTTTCAAAATCGTCCTTTCCGCCGATATTGGATATCAATGTACTTACAATGGCAATTACTCCCACTATTGCAAGAACAATACACAACAATGCAGGTATAGCATATCTTCCTTTTTTGAATTTTTCAGCACTTCCGACGTTTTCTTTATTTTCACTGATTCTGACAATAATTTCGTCCGTAACCTGCTCCGTATCGGTGTTTTTCTCCTGTTCGTCTGAAACCTGCTTTGTTTCTTCAACAGAAGTATCAGCATTTTCCTGTTCTTTATTTTCGGAAGCTTTGTTTTTTTCAATTTCAGAAACAGTGTTTTCAGCTTCTTTCTTTATATCCTCAATTATACTTTCACTGCTTTTCACTGGTTTCTGACTGTCTTTTGTCTGCTTGTTTCCGTTCTTTTTCTTCTTTTTTGAACCCGACTGCTGTGGATTTTTGGTCGGTTCTTTCTTTTCTCCGGAATCAACGGTATTTTCATTTTTTATTTCCGACTTCTTTTCCTCGGAATTTTCTGCTTTTTCCGTCTTTGTTTCAGGATTCTTTTCTTCTTTATTTTCTTCCTGTTTTTCGTTCTTTGTCTCAGGCTTCGTTTCGGACTTTGAATTACTGTTTTCCGTTTTCTTTTTCTGATTACCGTTCTGTTTCGTTTTGTTATTGTTCTTCTTGCTGTTTTTTGAAACGGATTCGGACTTGTTTTCCTTTGGCTTGTTCTCCTTTTCGGGAACATCACTTTTTTCCTCTTTTACAAGTTCCGTATCAGTAATTGCAGAGATTGCCTCTTCAATACTTGCAACTATACTGTCCGTACTTTCCTTGATTTCCTCAACCGTAAAACTTCCCTTGTTTTCATCATCGGAAACTTCAGACTTTTTGTCAGTTTCTTCTTCTGTTTCCGCATCATCGTCAGCCGAAACGTACATAAGGTCTTTTACTCTCGAAAAGAATCCCTTTTTTGAATTATCCTTATCACTTTTACTGTTGTCTTTCTTTTCACTTTCAGCAGACTTGGACGTTTTTTCCTTTTTTGTTTCCTCTTTTGTGTCCTTTTGAATTTCCTGCTGTCTTATAGCCTCGTAATCGGGCAACTCACCAATAACTATCCTTTTCCTTTTAGGCATACTGTCATCACTGTTTTTCGGATTTGAAGAATTTTTCTTCTTTCCGTTTTTTTCAGAAGAAGTGTTATTGTCAGTCTTAGGCTGTCCCTTTGATTTTGACGACGGAATACGTTTCAATTCTCTTATTGGTGCTTTGCGTGGAGTTTCGTTTTCCTTTTCGTCATTAAGAGCGGTAAGCAAATCATCAACCGACATATCATCAAACTTGCTTTTACTATGTTTTTCTTCCTTTGGCGGTTCTTCCTGCTTAAGATTGTTAAGCATATCATTTACATCTTTTCTTATAGCCATTCTATCCTCCGAGTATTCTTACCTTATCTGACCGTTACCGTTGATAAGATATTTTATTGTTGTAAGTTCGGTAAGTCCCATAGGACCTCTTGCATGAAGTTTCTGTGTAGAAATGCCTATTTCCGCACCAAATCCAAATTCACCACCATCGGTAAATCTTGTTGAAGCATTTACATAAACTGCCGCAGCGTCAACCTGCCTCTGAAATTTTTCAGCATTTTCAAGAGACTTTGTCACAATACATTCAGAATGTTTTGTGCCGAATTTTCTTATATGTGCAATAGCTTCGTCAACGCTGTCAACAACCTTAACGGAAATAATATAGTCAAGAAACTCTGTGGCGTACTCATTATCTGTAGCCTTTTCGATACCGTCACCGAGAATCTCGGCGGTTTTTTCACAACCATAAATTTTCACATTATGTGCCTTAAAACGTTCTGCAATCATAGGCAGGAACTTTTCCGCACAGTCCTTATGTACCAGCAGACTTTCAATGGCATTACATACGGACGGACGCTGTGTCTTGCCGTTGTCCGCAATATCAACAGCACTTTCAAGGTCAGCGGACGAATCCACATATACATGACAGTTACCCGTGCCTGTTTCAATAACGGGAACTGTAGCAGTATTCACTACCGCCTGAATAAGTCCCGCACTTCCTCTCGGAATAAGAACGTCAAGATATTTGTTGAGTTTCATAAGTTCATTAGTAGTTTCACGGGAAGTATTTTCAACCACCTGAATAATATCAGCAGGAAGACCCGCTTCCTCAACAGCTTTACGCATAATCTGTCCGAGACATTTATTTGAATTTATAGCCTCTTTACCACCTTTGAGAATAACGGCATTTCCTGCTTTCAGACAAAGTGCGGCTGCGTCAACCGTTACATTCGGACGTGATTCAAATATAATTCCGATTACTCCGAGCGGAACTCTTGTCTTTGATATTCTGAGACCGTTTGGACGTGTGAAACCTTCAATAATCTGTCCTACAGGGTCATTGAGGGCAATAATTTCATCAACGCCCTTTGCCATTCCTGCAATACGTTTTTCGTCAAGCTTCAGTCTGTCCTGCATTGCTTCGGACATACCACTTTCTTTAGCTGTCTTTAAATCCTTTGCATTTTCCGCAATAATAAAGTCAACGTTTTCGGTAAGTGCCTTTGAGATTGCCGAAAGTGCGTTATTTTTCAGCATAGTTGACGCAGAAGCAATTTCAGGCTCTGCGTTTTTCGCTTTCATTCCCAGTGTTTCAGTATAGTTCATATTTTTCACCTCATTATATTTTTACGCTTTGAAAAGCGTACCAAGTTCTTTATCTTCAAACAAATCATAAAGCAAATCAGGATTTTTTCCGTTCATTATAACCATGTCAATTCCTGCATTTCCTGCAATTTTTGCGGCATGAATCTTTGTGGACATTCCGCCCGTGCCGAGACTTGTACCTGCTCCGCCTGCAACGCTTTCTATTTCAGGAGTTATTTTATCCACGAAACTTATCGGTCTTGCTTCGGGATTTGTTCGTGGGTCGTCATCATAGAGTGCGTCAATATCTGAAAGAATCAGAAGTAAATCAGCACCTGCAAGGTCTGCAACAAGTGCGGAAAGTGAGTCATTCTCACCTATTTCAAGTTCAAGTTCATCAATGGCAATAGTATCATTTTCATTAACTATCGGGATAACTCCCATACTTATAAGCGTTTCAACGGTATTCTTGAAATTACTGCAATGATTAGGGTTGCTTATAATGGTCTTTGTAAGCAGAATCTGTGCAACGGTAACGCTGTACTTTTCAAACATATCATCATATATATGCATAAGTTCGCACTGTCCGACAGCCGCAACAGCCTGTTTCATACGTGTATCTTTCGGCTTTTCGGCAAGACCGAGTTTTCCCGCACCAAGTCCGACCGCTCCCGAAGATACCATTATAATCTCGCGTCCTGAATTATGTAAATCAGATATAACACGTACAAGATTAGTCATACGCCTGATATTAAGCTTGCCTGTCTTATGGGCAAGGGTAGACGTACCAAGTTTTATTACAATTCTCTTTTTTTCAGAAATATTTCTCATTGTCAAATCTTCTTTCAGTTTACTTTATTTATCGGCGTGCCGTTCTGCCATGCCCTTATATTGTCGCACACTATTCCGACAAGCCGGCTTCTTGTTTCCAGTGCCGCCCATGCCGTATGAGGTGTTATTACACAGTTACGTGCATTTTTCAACGGAGTATTGGGCGACATCGGTTCTTTTTCCAGAACATCAAGATATGCCGACGAAATTTTACCGCAATTGAGAGCATCGGCAAGGTCTTTTTCATTGACAACCGCTCCTCTTGATGTATTTATAAGTATAGCCGATTTTTTCATTTTTGAAATAAGTTCAGCGTTTACGATACCTTTGGTCTGCTCGGTAAGCGGACAATGAAAAGTAAGTATATCTGCTTTTTCGGCAGCGGTATAAATATCTGTGACTTCATACGGACAATTTTCGGGCTTTGTCCTCGTACTTATTATGATATTCATATTAAATGCACTGCCTATTCTTGCAACTGCCTTTCCTATAGAACCATATCCCACTATTGAAAGAGTTCTGCCTGAAAGTTCCGCTGTAGGAATAGGGAAGTAAGAAAACGACGGAAAGCGTTCCCATTCGCCTTTTTTAACGGCATTATCATAATCTCTGATTTTATTGAAATGGTCAAGTATATATGCAAAAGTCTGCTGTGCAACCGCTTCTGTTGAATATGAACCCGCATTACATACGGTAATTCCCTTTTTTGTGGCATATTCTATGTCAACATTATTGTAACCCGTCGCAAAAAGTCCTATATATTTAAGATTAGGACAACTGTCCATAACTTCTTTTGTAATCATGACTTTATTGCAGAGTACAATTTCAGCGTCACCTATATTTTCAGCAGTTTCTTCAGGAGCTGTGAGGGGAATTATTTTCACGTCTCCGAGTTTCTCAAGAACAGAAGTCGGAATATCATTACTTATATTTACCGTATACCAGTCCAAAACAGCTATTTTCATAACTTACTCCTTTTCTTCGGAATCTGTTTCCTGTACAGTTTCAGCGTTTTCGGAATCAGTTTCTTTTTTCTTGAAAACAATAGAAGTAACAAAGGCAGAAATAAGAAAGACAAGCTCTGCTATTCCGACAACGTAGAAAAGTGTTTTGCTGTCTGAAATCCATATTATAAGGGAAAAAGGTATTGCAACCGCCATTATAAGCTGATAAGGAAGTTTTTCCTTTATGAACCTTAATACAAAAAATACAAGTGCAATACAGCAAAATCCGAGATGAAGGCTGAAAGGAAACGGAAAAAGTCCGGGCTGTTCAACCTCGGCAGTCTGTGCCATTGTTATAAGAAAATCGGAAATATTCATATTTTTCTCCAACCGCATAAACGGTGACTGTTCTTTAACGGCGTACAGCCATGCCGAAATATACATTAAAAAAATCTGCTTTTTACAGTATACCATAAATTACAGAAAAATTCAACTGCTTTTCAAAAAAAGATTGCTGACAGATAGTCAAGTGCGTATATTCATGAAAAACTAAGAATAAATGAGTATTTTAATGATAAATACAAAAAAATACCGAAAATCGTTCTGATTCGTCGCAGGACAACACTTGCGGTTCATATGAACTTATGATATAATCATATCATCACATCAAAGGAGTCAACGAACATGAATCGCTATATTCCCGGTACAACACTCAAATTCAGCGAACAGGCAAGAGACGAAGCTTTTTCTATTGTTTCCCCTGTACTCGACGCAACAGGCGGTCTTACACTTTCGCAGCTTTCAAAACTTACAGGTCTTACAGGTTCTACAATTCAGAACTGGATAAAAAGAGGCTGGGTTGCTTCCACTCAGGGAAAAAAATACTCACGTAAGCAGGTAATCCGCATACTTCTTATAAATATGCTCCGAAATTCCATGAAACTTGATGACATTGCAAAACTTATGGAATACGTAAACGGCGACGTTGAAGATACTTCCGACGACATAATAGATGATGATGTATGGTATAATATACTGTGCAGAATTATTTTTACTGCTGAAGATGAAGGAGCATTTGATACAAATTCGGTAAAAAAGCTTATAAACCGTGAACTTGAACAATGTACCCATGAGATACATATACGTTCTGATGAGTATAAACTTCACAATGCTATGTTTGTAATGATTATGGCTTACAGGAGTGCATGCCTTAAAGCCGAAATGGACAAGGTACTGACCGTAGTGCTTGACGAAATGCAGAATAATTAAAAAAACAATTTATATTTTAGTGTGTTCATGAGCAGAAGCAGACAATTTCCCGTCCGAAAAAGTTCGGGAATGTCTGCCAAGCCATAACAGAAACAGGAGAGATTTTTATGGCAATTATACACGAATTAAACAGAGACGGTTCTGTAAAAAGAAATTTCAAAGGCGTAAAATGGGCAGTGATAGGCGTTGCTGTACTTATTGTGGCTGCTGCTTCCCTCACAATCGTTCCCGCAGGTAATACAGGTGTAGTTCTTACACTCGGAAAAGTTTCTGAAACTTCATTTCAGGAAGGAGCTCACTTCAAAATACCGTTTATCCAGTCAGTAGAAAATATGTCCAATAAGATTCAGGTCTATGAAACACCTGCCTCTGCAGTCTCAAAGGACTTACAGACGGTAAGCAGTACACTTGCTGTAAACTATCGCCTTATTTCCGAAAAGTCCCCCGATATGTACAAAAATGTCGGTGTCGACTATCAGACAATTCTTGTAACTCCCGTAGTACAGGAATGTTTCAAATCTGCAACGGCAAATTATACAGCCGAACAGCTTATAACAGAACGTCAGGCGGTTGCAGAAGATGTGAAAGAATCACTTGAGAAAAAACTTAATGACTATGGTATATACATAGAAAAATTCAACATAGTAAATTTTGATTTCTCGTCGGAATTCAATAACGCTATCGAGGCTAAACAGGTAGCAGAACAAAACCTCCTTAAAACAAAAACAGAACAGGAACAGGCTATTGTTGTAGCAAACGCCGAGGCTGAAAAGAAAGTAATCGCCGCTAATGCAGAAGCAGAAGCCATTATGGCGGAAGCACAGGCACGTGCAGATGCAAACGAACTTCTTGAAAAGTCACTCACAGCTAAAGTCATAGCTTATGAACAGATTCAGAAGTGGAATGGCGTAATGCCTAAAGTTACCGGCAGCGAAAACGGTATGCTGGTAAATATTGACCTTGATGACATTTCGTCGTCATCGCCGACTTACACAACTCCGCAGTACAACGAACCCGTTGAACCGACAACAGACGAAGGACCTTTACAATAAATCAAGAGGATAAAATTAAATGCAACAATTTATGTCATTGGTACTTTCCGCAGCAATGTTTGCATACATGGCTTGCGGTGAAGCACCTCAGAAAAATGAAAATAATAAAACTTCCAAACAAATCAGTTCCGATACTAATATAAATCAGACAGAAGAAACAGAAAAAGTTTTTCCTGTATCGGAAGAAAAATAAATAAAATACGGACGTACTTTTCAGGTACGTCCGTTTGTGTGTGTGTTATTATGGTGTTATACTGTGAATCCCTGCTCTCTGAAATTATCAATGACTTCACCGAGAATTTCGGCATTTGTAGATGATACTGAGTGCAGGAGCAGTATTTCACCGCCGTGTGCCGATTCTGAAAGCTTTTTTATACTTACAGACGGGTCAGGCTGGCTGTCGGTTTTCCAGTCAACATATGCGAAACTCCAGAATAACGTTTTATATCCGCATTTCTGAACAGTTTCAAGTGCCTGCTCCGAATATTCACCGCAGGGACAGCGGAAATACTGCATCTGATAGCCGTAGTTGTTCATAACAAAATCATGAAGCGACATTATTTCTTCCTCTGCCTGACTTTTGGAAAGAGTCGGCAGACTTGCGTGACGCATACCATGATTTCCGAGCATATGACCTTCGTCAATCATACGCTGCACAAGTGCCTTTTCCTTTTTGGCATAATCACCTGTAAGGAAAAAAATCGCTTTTACATTTTTTTCTTTAAGAGTGTCAAGAATTTTTTCAGTGTAGCCGTTTTCATAACCCTGGTCAAAAGTTATGATAATACGTTTTTCATCTCCCGAAACTGCATAGGCATCATAATCACCGAAACGGTCATTAAATGCAAGGGCATCTGTAGGACGGTTCTGACTGTCTACCGCTGTACCCTGTCCGTAGCCGACTTTTGTATTGTCAATGGCATAAACAGAAGTACACGGGACTAATCCTGCCGTCAGTACTGCAATAGCAGGAAACGCTTTTTTCATCATAGGCGTGTAGTTCCTTATTGAAATTGCGGATTACCTCCGCAGTAGTATTATAACCGTATCAGAAAATAATATAAGAAGTAAAAATATCCACAGGAGGTATAAAATTAAGAAACTCATTAAAAAGTATTGCAAAACATATTTAAGCATGATATAATAAAATAAAAGGAGGGAATTTTATGAGTATCAAAGATTATGCAATTAATGTTTTTGATTCACTGACAGAAGAACAGCTTTTGGATTTTATCAAAATCTTTGCTGACGATAACACATTAGCTTTAGTTGAAAGCGAAATAATAGCAAATAATCCAAACAGAAAGCATTATAACAATCTAAGTGAAATATTAGAAGAAATCAACAATGAGGATTCAGAAAATGAATAACCATAAATATACATTAGACCATACTTTAGTCTTTAAAAAAGATTTAAAAAAAGCTCTTAAACGAGGCTGTAACATGAAATTACTTGATGATATAGTAGAAAAATTATTATGCGGAGAACCACCGCCGGAAAAAAACAGAGACCATTCATTAACAGGAAATTGGAAAGGACATAGAGAATGTCATATAACACCGGATTGGTTACTTGTATATCGTATTATAGAAAATACCCTGATATTATCACTTGTAAGAACAGGAAGCCATAATGATTTGGAGTTTTAACTAATGAAAGTCTGTCTTAAAAAGAGAGAAAAGGTAAAAAGAAATAAAAGAAAGTCAAAATCACGTGATGAAAGCGGAATACTGGGATTTGAATTGATTGAATTTATATTTGAACTGATTATTGAAATTATTTTTGATTAACAAAAAACGACAGCATGTAACGCTGTCGTTATTTTTTAATAACAAAACTTATTTTTTCCGTATTTACGCACTTGTCCGTACATAGAAACGGAAAAAATCTCATGAATTAAGATACGAACTTACAAGCACCTGCAAAAGTTCATCACGGTCAATATGACGGATAAGATTTCTCGCATTGTTATAGGTTGTTATGTAAGTGGGGTCTTCCGACAGAATATAGCCTACAATCTGATTTATGGGATTATAGCCTTTCTGTGTCAAAGCGTCATAAATAATCGTAAGATTTTTCTTAAGCTCTTTCTCCTTATCTTCGTTCACGGAAAATGTCATTGTTTTATCATTCATAAATTAAAGCCTCCTGACGATTAGAATTAATCTGTACGCAACATAGATGTGTCAACAAGAAGTTAAAAGAATACCATATGAAACTTATCCGCACAAGAAATAATTTTCGGTAATGAAACAAATCCTTAAATAAACGGCGATTTGCATACTGACAAAATTTTTTCATAGAGTGTTGAAAGCCTCATTTTAGTTTCTCATTTATAATTATACATTAATTTCAGAGATATTGCAAGTAAAAAGCTTTATTTTTACCGTATTGACTGTATTTGAGGATAACTTTTATTTATTTTGCACAATATTATGTATTGCCCGAATCAACATTCGGGCGGAGGGAATCAGTTACAGCAGCCTGTTCTCTTAACGAAAGAATTGCAGTCGGTACATTCCGGAACAGTCGGATTATCCTCGTGAGTACCTACACAGATACAGCCGAGTGAACAGTAATTTTCAGTCACCATATTATGCTGGCACTGAGAAACGGTACATTTGATGTGGTCATTTTTCTTCTTGTTTTCCATTTTGAATATCTCCTTATGATTGTTATCCGGCTACCTGAGCCATTAATATTATATCACGGACAACAATGAAATATTCACTTTACAAACAAAAATTATTTATATGGTTCAACAATTGCCTCCGAACATTTCTCAATTATTCTTAGAACAGGTTCAATACCGTAATCACAGTATTTGAAATAAGTATAATATCCACCATGAATAAGATATGTCATTACCATTTTTCTCTCAATGCTCGGATTATATTCCGGATAAGACTTTTTTATCAGTTCAGTCAAGCCTCTTTCAAAAAGTTCAATGAAACGTCCGCTTCTACTGCCCTCAAAAAGAGTTTTGATAAGCTGTTCATTAGCGGAGATTGATATGGTAAGTTCTTTGATAAACTGTTTTGCGTCCTTAAAAACAGTGTCGGGGTGTTCTATGTTAAGAAGTGACGACTCAATAACTTCCCTTTCAAGTGATTCTGACAATTCATATATATCATGATAATGCAGATAGAAAGTTGCCTTGTTTATCTGTGCAAGTTCGGCAAGCTCCTTGACAGTGATTTTCTCCAGCGGTTTACGTGACCGCAGATTCAGAAACGCATTTATAATACTGCGTTTTGTTTTCTCCACTCTTAAATCCATAAACGTCCCTCCTGTAATAGACAATTTGCGACATCAGTCGTATAATAGACTTATGTTGAAAAATGATTATTGAATTATATATCATTTCATCATATAATTATATTATACTCGCATAATGCGGAAATGTCAATCAGAAACGGAGAGATTTTTAATGGATATTTACGGATTTTACAAAGGAGAGATATTCAATGCATATGAATATCTCGGTGTTCATTACTCCAAAAAGGGCTATGTTTTCAGAACTTACGCTCCGAATGCTTCAAAAGTTTCCCTCGTGGGAGATTTCAGCGAATGGGAAGATATTCCCATGAACAAAGTTGAGGACGGAAGATTCTTTGAGATTATCTGTCCCGAAGCAAAAGAGGGTATGCGTTATAAATACCGTATATATGACAAAAAAAATAATTTTATTGACCACTGCGACCCCTATGGCTGTTCTATGGAAGTTCGTCCCGGAACTTGTTCTGTTATAAGAAGAATCGACAATTATAAATTCCATGACGAAAAATGGCTTAATCAGCGTACAGACTGCCGTGACAAACCGATGAATATCTATGAAGTACATCTCGGTTCATGGAGGAAAAAGCCTGAAAGCAAAAGAAAAAAAGGTGACGAGGATGGCTGGTACAATTACTCTGAAATGGCAGATATGCTTATCGAATACGCTCTTGAATATGGCTACAATTTCATTGAACTTATGCCGATAAGTGAACACCCAAGCGACGAATCGTGGGGTTATCAGATTACAGGATTCTTTGCACCTACATCACGTTACGGAACACCAAAACAGCTTATGGAACTCATTGATAAATGCCATAAGCACGGAATAGGCGTAATAGTTGATTTTGTTCCCGTGCATTTTGCCGTTGACCACTATGCCCTCACAGAATATGACGGTACACACCTTTATGAGTTCCCCGACCTCGATACAGGATACAACGAATGGGGAAGCAGAAACTTCAATCACTCAAAAGGCGAAGTACGTACGTTTATACAGTCAGCCGCTAACTACTGGCTTGATATGTACCATTTTGACGGTCTCAGAATGGACGCTATCCGCAACATTATTTACTGGCAGGGCAATGAACACAGAGGCGAAAACAGAAATGCAATAGAATTTCTTAAAAATATGAATACAGGTCTTAAAGCACGTCACCCTTCGGCTATTATTTCCGCTGAAGATTCTTCTTCATATCCGAAAGTAACAGCTCCCGTATCAGAGGGCGGACTTGGTTTTGACTATAAGTGGTGTCTCGGCTGGATGCACGATTCACTTGAATATATGCAGACTTCACCAATGTACAGAAGCAGTGACTACCACAAACTTACTTTTGCTATGCTCTATTTCTATAATGAAAGATTTATACTTCCTCTCTCCCACGATGAAGTAGTTCACGGAAAAGCTACAATCGCACAGAAAATGCACGGGGATTATGAAAATAAATTCCCACAGGCAAGGGCTTTTTATATGTTCATGATGGCTCACCCCGGAAAAAAGCTCAATTTCATGGGCAACGAAATAGGTCAGCTTCGTGAATGGGACGAAAAACGTGAACAGGACTGGGATATGCTGAAATATCCTATGCACGATTCTTTCAGTGAATACATCAAAACTCTTAATAAGATTTATCTTAAATACAATGCCCTCCATTACGACTATGACCCCACTAATTTCATGTGGGAGGACTGTAATTCAACAGACCGTTGTGTATACGCTATAAGAAGAAAGAGTGCGGACGGTGATATTCTTGCTGTAATAAACTTCTCGGACTGGTATCAGTCAGAGTACTCCGTTACAGTCGGTGAGGGCTATAAAGTAGAACTTCTTCTTGACTCCGATAATCAGATTTACAGCGGCCACACTCCCGACGGAAAAACCGATTTCACCTATAAAGAAAATCACATCGATATGAATATACCGCCGTATAGTGCAAGAATGTTTCTGCTCACCAAAAAGAAAAAATAATCATATGCCGAAAAGTAATTCATGTTTACTTTCATTCAACGACTGGGTTTTATCTATCTTTTCATATGTTTTATTCCCACTGTCTGATATATAACTGTAATATCCGGTATAATGAATGGTATTTGCGGAAGTATCAATTCGGACATTAATTTCAAATTTCTGAACGTTCCACCAGTTATGCTGAAAGCAATTGACTGTAACAGTTTTTTCTGTCGGTATGCCCAATAAATTAAATTCATAATTTCCGTATTTACCGGCATGGAATAAAATATCCGCCGTTCCGTTATCATTTATACTGATTTTACCGGAATCTGAAAGACTTATTTTATCTTTTTCAAGCAGATATACTTCATTATCAACTGTAACCGAAATGTTTCCCTTTATTCTGTATCCTATATATACTCTGTAATAAAAAGGCTTATATATTATACATGATAATATAAAAAGTGTAAGCAATATTCCGATTATCAATAAAACATTAGTCTTTTTAATTATCAATACCTCCATTCAAAATATCTGTTAAAAATTGTCGGGAATAATTCCGACAATTTTTTTAATCAGTAGTTCAATCCTTTTGATATGTCACTTTTTTCAATCCAGCTTATAAGTTGGGCATCGTCAATTTCAACACCATAAAATACAATGGAATTATCGTCAGACATTTTTATATTTTCTCGATTTTCAGGACTTACATAAATCCATTTATCATTGATTTCAGCTATATATCCGCATTTTACCTGTGGGTCAGCGGCAAGACAACCGTCATACTCAAAACATAGTACATTTCCATGTGTATAAAAATTTTCAAGTTCATATTCCTGCGTTTTTCCGTCAACAGAAATAAGTTTGTTTATCATGTCAATATCCTTTTCCTTATATAATACAGTATCATTCGGGTCTCTATAATTAGGGTCAATGATGACTTGGGTAATATTTCCGTCTGTTTTTATTTCATAATCGTCAGCCTTATAGACGCTTGTATTGTCACGCCCCGAAACTATAACTATATCGGGATTATTTTCGTCACCGACAAAGTAAACACGTGAATGGTAATTTTTCTCCACGCCCATATATTTCTTGTCCATATCTGCAATGTACAGACCGGTATATGTATATGACCGACCTTTGTATTTAAAACCCTCCTTATTATTCTCACTTGGGATTCCGTCAACAACCTTAGCGAAACAACAACAGGTAAACGTCATAATAAATACACATATAAGACAAAAAAATATATTTCTGATTTTTTTCATTGTGTCAATCCTCCACCAGCTTTACAGAAATATCCCTGCACCACACATCAAAAGAAATATCCTGTTCAAAACTTGTAAACTCATAATGTCTGTAATCATAAGATTCATGATATATTATGTTCAGACCGCTCCAGAAACCGTTAAGTATATCAAAACTCATCTCACCAACAATATCAATCAGTTTAACATTTATTTTATATTTGTGTTCCCGGTCTGTCAGTATCATGTCTATACAATCCACATAATCAAAAGCTTTTTCATAGTCGAACTCTTTTCCGTAATTAAGGCTTAAAATAGTTCCGAAATGGTAAAAAGACCGATACCCTTCAGGAAGTTTTTTTAAAAGTTCGTCGATGCCTTTTATCCGTCTGATATTTTCCATAATTCACCTCACTGAAATTCACAGTAAAATATATTATAAATCATTTTACTTACCATTCAACAAATGCCTTTTCGTTTTCATAGTCAACAATAATCTTTATACCAAAAAGGTAATAATAGTCTGCAATTGTAAGACGGCATACATCTTCCTGCAAAATATCATCTATTTCACCCTCGGTAACAAAAACTTTACCGTTTTTATAAACAGTAAAATCACTTCTTTCTGAAATCAAGTTTTTAGTACGTTGTATAGTAATTCTGTCATCACCTTTTTCAATACGAAACTTGTCGCCCTTTGATGTAATGGTATACCCTGCCAGTTCACACAAAGTACATAGTTGTTTAAATTTCATTTTTTTATGAAGCGGAACGCTGTCCTTAATATTATAACGTCCGTCCCAGTATTCACGTTCCAAAAAAGCAACTTGTCTGCTGTCAGCATACAAAGGAATTGTGTCGTACTTATTGTTATAGTGATAGTCATCACTGTGTGAAAAACGTTTTTCGGCAATGTGAATAAAATCCTCTTTGTCTGTGACCTGCGGTATCTGTTCAGTGCGGAATTTAAGTCTGCCAAGTTCTTCACCGTTTTCTGTAACAAGATATATTGCAGGAATAATTGACATATTGAAAAAGTCGTCATTGTCAATAATTCCGTAATAACATAAAACTGCTTTTTCATTCTGTACAGCTTCAAACGCAACTTCTGCAACGGGTCTTATGTCCTCATATTCCGAAACAGTAACATAAAATCCTGCATAACGTTCTTCGTCCATACCGATAGTATTGAAATATTTAAAATCAAATTCTGATTCTTCCAACGGTGCATAAAGTTCAGACTGTGAAATAAGTTTCTGTACACAATAATCATCAGTAACAAGCCAGTTTCCAGCTATTCCATATCTAAAAAAATGATACACATGAAATTCAATACCGTTTTCGTCCATGTAGATGTCAACAATATCATCTTTATTTCCCGCACCGTATGTTGTAGTGATTGGCTCAACACGTTCGTCAAGATAATTACGCTCCTCACGTGGATATTTTTTGGACGATACAAGCGTAAATGTCTGATGATAACGGTTTTTAAGATACTTAAGGACTTCTTCTTCATTCAAATCTTTCCTGCAACCCGTAAATATAAATGAAAATGTAATAATAAACAAAACAAATAAAACAAATCTTTTCATAATATCACCTTTAATAATTATTTTTTACACCGGACTATATAAAGAAAACTGTCGAAAATAATTCGGCAGTTTTCTTTTTAAAGGTGTGTGTTAGTACCTGCGTTGTGTGAGACGCAGAGGAAATTTTCTTTTTTTACAATGTTTAATATTGTTGTGATTATATTATAATACTTACGAAAGAAAATTGCAATAACAAAAAAGCACCGATTTGCTTACGGAAATATTCCATTCAGTTACAGAAATATAACAAAAATGACAGATTGTAAGAATACCAGAAATTTCTTTGTTGCATTTCACAAGTTTCTGCATAAAATAAAGTAAGCAGGGATTTTTGATATATGCCGTTTTGGAGTGGCTGATTTACGCCCGTGAATTGCTCCGGAACTTAGGGCGTAAATCAAAACGATGCTTTTCATATAGATTAAAAGGACTGTCATTAAAATGACAGTCCTTTTTTGTTTTAATATTATTTCTTACGCCTCCCATACATCATAATCAACAATATTTGGATATTGCCTTTTTAATGTAGCTATTGCCTCTGATTCAGAACGCAAATTAGTGTACATTCCACTATATGTCTGTCTACGACCGCATACCATACACGTTACCTGATAACGATAATTATGATACATAACAAATCACCTCCTTTAATTAGGTTTTAAATATTTGTGCAATATTTTTTATACACTTATTGTACACCCCCCCCGAATTTTGTCAAGTGGTTTTTAATATATTTGTAGAAAATGCACAAAAAGAACTGTCCATATTTACAGAATTTACAGACAGTCCTTTTTCATTAATATTTATATTTCGTTTTTCTTTCTGCTATTTTTTCATATTTAAGCTTTGTAGCCATTCCGCCACGTATGTGACGCTCCTGTTTGTTTATTTCAAGTATATCCTTAACCTGTGCATAAAGTAACGGATTTTCCCTTTTAAGACGTTCACTCACGTCCTTATGCACTGTACTTTTTGAAATGCCGAATTTTTTAGCGGCAGCACGCACTGTGGATTTATTTTCTATTATGTACTGCCCGAGAATTACCGCCCGTTGGTCAGGTTGTTGTTTCAACATTATGTTATCCCTCCTTTACTGTTTCAGCGGTTCTGTAAATATATATGCTGAAACATCAGTAAAAAGAAGAATTTCTGTAATATATTTTCTCATACAATTGACAAGACACAAATTTTATAATATAATTAAATAAGTATCAGGAAAAGGATGGTAAATATTAATATGAACGAATTTTCAAATCCGACAAGTGAAAGAATAAATACACTTATCGAGTTGTTGAACGAAATTGAAAAATCCAATAATCAACACAATGTCATAACAGCATCAAATACAAAGGCTGAAAATGACAATGCAATTCAAGGACTGCTGTGTGAAGCAGTAGAAATTGTAGCCGTAAAAACGGAGACAAGTTCTTATCATATTGAAAAAGTACTGAACGATATAATTACAGAAGGTGATATGCGTTTCAACATAGTTTACTTCTGTTGTAATATGGTAGACTGGCTTATTACAGGTAACAGGACAAAAATAAAAAAAGTTCTTACAGACAACATAAGTGAAAACTTTACGGACGGAGACCTTCAGACAATAGAAAAATGGTATTCCCTTTCTGAATCGGATAAAAAATAATCTGCACAAAAAATCCGTTATCTATTGAAAACTTTTGAAAGATATTGTATAATATTATCAACATAATTATCAGGAGGTAATTTTCATGAACGGAAAAATAAAAAAACTCACAGCTTTCCTTACAGGACTTATTACTGTTTTTTCGACAACAGGAATAATAACTCCTATGAATAAAAGTTCCATTAAAGCAGAGGCGGTTTCAAATGTCATTGCATTTCCCGGTGCGGTCGGTGGTGGAAAATATGCTACAGGAGGACGTGGCGGTGAAGTGTATCACGTAACCAATCTCAACGACAGCGGAGCAGGTTCTTTCCGCGATGCAGTAAGTAAATCAAACAGAATAGTCGTTTTTGATGTAAGCGGTACTATTGAACTTAAAAGCAATATTCTTTGTCAGGGAAATATAACAATTGCAGGACAGACTGCCCCCGGCGGTTCGGGAATAACACTCAAAAACTACAAAATGGGTATGGCAGGCGACAATATTATTTGCAGATATATAAGTTCACGTCCCGGTCCTTATATGGCTACCAGTTCAGGCAACGACGCATGGGGTGGTGCAAAGGGTTCAAGTTCAATTATAGACCACTGTTCTATGAGTTGGACTACCGACGAACAGTGGGGACTTTATTCAAACAATGAATACTATACGGTACAATATTCAATTATAGGTCCTGCTGACTCGTGGGGCGGTCACAAGAAAGGTCTGCACGGTTTTGGTCTTATGATGGGAAAGGGCTATAGCACTTTTGACCACAATCTTATTATACATAACGTTTCACGTAATTTCAGAGGTAAAGTAGAGGGTACAGAAACAGCCGATTTTACCAATAATGTCATATACAACTGGGCTTATCAGACCGCTTACGGTACTATCGGTCATCTTAACTATTTAAACAACACTCTTAAAATGGGTAACGGCACAACAGGCGGAAAACACTATGTAAACGTTGACAGCAGTACAAAACCACAGAATTTCGGAATTTTCCTCAAGGGAAACCGTATGCTCAACAAGGACAATACAATATATGATACTGTTACTTCTGACAACTGGAACGGTATCAGCATAAAACAGAGCATTACAGATACTTACGGTGTTACAAAAGATACGCTGAAAAGTGACAAGTCATTCCAGACTATCGTGAACGGTGAAAACGTTTCTACCGCCGATACCTGTGAGAGTGCGGAAGATTCATATGAAAATGTAATAAACTTTGCAGGAAACGGAATCGCCCCCGAAAAAAGAACAGCCGTTGACAAGCAGTGTGCAGAGGAAACAAAAACAGGTACGGGAAATATGTCAGGTACTGCCTCTTATGATGAAGCTACTGACGCAAACAAGGAAAATATTGACAAGTATCACATTGAATGTGGTGTAACTTATACGTATCCCCAAGCCGTCACCAAAAAGACTATTGTTGACAAGGACAATGACGGTATGGACGACGACTGGGAACTTGCGAGAGGTCTTGACCCTAACGACCCGTCAGACACTAACGGCGATTACTGCGGTCAGGGTTACACCAATATCGAATACTATATAAACGACCTTACCGTTGACTCTTTCCCAAAGGGTGTTGTTACGCTTTCACCTGAAACAAACTCTGATATAAACAACAATATTTCTGCATTTGAAACAATAGAAGCGGAAAGTTTCTATGACCAGAACGGAGTACATATTGAAGATACTGCTTCAGGTGGTCAGAATATAGGTTTTATTGAAAACGGTGACTGGATTATGTTCCGAAAAGTAGATTTTGAGGACGGTGCAAAGAGCATTAATATGCGTATTTCGGGAAATGCTTCAAAAATTGAAATTTGTCTTGACAGTCCTGACAACGTTGTTTCAACAGTTAACTTTGCAGGTACTTCCAATTTCAATGATTACCAGAATTTGTCTTACAACATAAACACCATTGAGGGCGTACATGATTTATATCTTAAATTCACAGGCGGTGACGGTTACCTTCTCAATGCCGACAGTTTCGTTTTCGGAAAAAATCCTGCATCAATCGACGGTAAATTCTTTAAAAATGTGACAGTTGCAGACAGTGCTTACCCGTCGGGCTGGTCAGTCGGCAACGCTGAAAATGGTTCAATGCTTTTCGGAGACCGTAACTTCACAATTACCACACTTCCCGAAAAACTGAACAGTGCCGAAATTCTTATGACAGCCTGTGACGCTAAAAACTCAACAGGAAATATCGCTGATTTCAAAGCAGGTGAAGATATTACTCTTTATATAGCAATGGACAGCAGAGTTGAAAACGTACCTGAATGGTTTTCCGACTATAATAAAACAAATCTTACCATAACTACTTCAAACGACCTTACTCTTGAACTTTATTCAAAAGAAGTAAAAGCAGGTGAAAAAGTTACTCTCGGAAGCAATGGACAATCTGCATATTGTGTGAATTACACAGTCCTTGCGACAAAATCAGACGGAATAAAGGAAATTACGGGCGACATTGACAGTGACGGAAAACTTGCCCTGAATGACCTTGTACTTATTAACAAACATCTTCTTGCCGTTTCTCCTCTTACCGTTGAACAGTGCAGAAAGGCGGATTTAAACAATGACGGAATTATTGACGTTTTTGACCTCGTTATGCTGAGAAAGCTTTTTCTTGAATAATGCGTAATATCTATACAGGTGAACCGGTAAACACATTCTATGAAGCTTTGGGATATGAGTATTTTACAGATGATTGTAAAAAAATCTTCATTGAAATAAACAAAAATAATTTCAGCCGAATGTATACATTCAACTATGAGACAAATACTGAATTTTCCGCAGATGTTATTCCGGAATGTAAATTTATAATTCTTTCAAAAGAAAAAAGCCATGAACATATCATACTTACAAATTATCCCATGATTAATAATCAGGGAAAACAATTACGACAGTCATTCGGTGAAAACTGGACTCACTTCAAATCGGGTTATATGTTCACATCTGACGAAAAACTCCGTCTTGAATATACTGACAAAAACAAAAACAATATCATGCTTATTATTTCAATCATGGAAAATAGATAAGTTTAAACAAGCCATTCTGCTGAACAAAACAGAACGGCTTGTTTTATTTTTTGTTTTCTATCGGAAATTCAACAGTAAAAACAGAACCTTTTTCAAGTGTACTGTCAACACGTATCGTACCGTTATGATACATAATACCATGTTTTACAATCGAAAGACCCAGCCCCGTTCCTTTTACCTGACGTGAATGGCTTTTGTCCACACGGTAAAAACGCTCAAATATCCTGTTTATGTGTTCAGGAGGTATTCCCACGCCGTTATCACTTACGGTAATAAGTGCTTTTTTCGGAATATGCGAAACTTTCACCTCTACAAAACCACCGTCATTATTGTACTTCACGGCATTGTCGCAGAGATTATATATTATTTCGTCAAGAACAGTCCTGTTTCCTGTAATGGAAACGTGTTCACCGACAACAGACAAGGAAATATTTTTTTCCGAAGCTTTACGCTGAAGCCTTTCAGTAACTTCTTTCGCAAGGCTGTAAAGGTCGGTTTCAGTATCTTCATGTGGCACGGAATTTTCGTCAAGCTTTGAAAGTGAGACAATATCATTAATAAGAATAATAAGCCTTTCCGCTTCACTGCGTATATTCTGTCCAAACTGACCAACATCTTCCGGTTTTACGATACCGTTGGCAAGCATATCAGATATACCGTAAATAGTGGTAAGAGGTGTTTTGAGTTCATGGGAAACATTAGACGTAAATTCACGCCTCATTGTTTCAAGCTGTTGTTTTTCCGTCACGTCAAAAATAAAAACAACGATACCGTTTAACATATCTGTAGTATTTGACGGACTTGCTATGATTTCCCTGTCACCCTGCTCTGTTTTAAGAATACAGCAGGAGTTTCTTCCTCCCATAGCGTCCTGAATACAATGTCGGAAAATTTCCGAATTATTCAGCAGATATATACTTTGTCCCTCACTGACATTTTCAGTTCCGAGAAGTCTTAATGCCCCTGAATTACATGAAAGTATATTAGTTCTTGTATCGGCAATAACAATCCCCTCATTCATGTTTTCGGTTATCAGACTAAGCTGTTCACGACCACTGCGTACCTCGTTATTTTGTCGGCTGATTTTTCCTTTCTGAATACGTATCTTGTTGATAAGCGGATTGATTTCCGAATAATTTATTTTTGGGTCGTCGGGATTCACCTCAACAAGCGGACGTGTTATCCTTTTTGAAAGTCTGAGGGCAAAAATTACAGCAACCAAAACCGATATTACACCAATACCGAAATTTATCAGGTTAGTTTCTTCATTCAGAATATTCAGAAGAATCAGCGTCACCGCATTTGTTATAATTGATGTTCCGACTATACTGTTAAATATTTTTCTTGTCAATTTCCGTATCCTCCGCTTTATATCCTACACCACGAATTGTCTTTATAATATCACCACAGTTTCCGAGTTTTGAACGGAGCGTTCTTATATGTACATCAACGGTACGGCTTTCCCCCGAAAAATCATAGCCCCATATTTTCTGTAAAAGTGTATCACGTGAATAGACTTCCCCTTTGTTTCTGACCAGCCACAACAATAATTCGTACTCTTTGAGAGTGAGACTGATTTTTGTTCCGTCTGCAATCACTTCATGCTTTGACGGATAAATAACAAGATTTCCTGCTGAAAGACCGTTTTTTTCCTGTACTGTTTCTGTAGTACGTCTCAGAAGTGCTTTTATACGTGAAAGAAGTTCCATAATGCCAAAAGGCTTGGAAACGTAATCGTCCGCACCGCTGTCAAGTCCTTCAACCTTGTCGTACTCGGTATCCTTTGCACTAAGCATTATAACGGGAAGTTTTGCCGTTGAAGTGTCGGCACGGACTTTTCGGAGTATTGAAAGTCCGTCTTCTTCGGGAAGCATTATGTCAAGCAGAATCAAATCAGGCTTATTCTCCTGCATTGCTTTCCAGAATACCGACGGCAGTTCAAAACCCTCTGTATCAAATCCTGAATTATTAAGTGCATATGTAACGAAATTCCTTATACCCGAATCGTCCTCAAGCAGATATATCATAAATTACCCTCCTGTACAAAAAACTCTACTTATATAGTATACGTTTTTTTGTCGGAAAATGCAAGACCGACACAAAAAAACTGCCGTACACAGTGTACGACAGCTTTATTTTTTTAATTATTCGTTTGCAGACTGTTCTTCTTCAAATCTTTCAACCATTAATTCATCAGCATCACCGCTATTAAAAGGTATCTCATTTGCAGGTTCTTCTTCAGGTTCGGAAGTATTCACATCTGAATCATCATATGTGAAAGCTTCATCTTCGTCAAATCCGCCGAAATTATCATAGTCATCATATTCCGAATCATAAGTTTCCCAGTCGTCAGAGTCATCATACATTTCCCAAGTAATGTCATCTGCACCGTCTGCTGCTATTTCCTCACTGAAACCTAATTTAACAAGAATATCATAAATGAAATTTTTCATATTTTCTTCAGGGATATAGTCGGAGAGTGCGGGTTCTGAATCCATATAAGGACTTATTAAAAATGCACCGTTCTTGTCGGGAACTTCAACGTCTGCACCGTCATTTACTGACATACTAAGAATAACCGTTCCGTAATCCTTGCCGTCAAAATTAATGTTATACGAAATATCCTGTGAATTTCCGTCTGAACTGAAATCAATTGCAATCGGGTCAATATCAGGAATAACAAAAGTTACATCAGCATTGAAGAATCCGTTTTCTTCATTCACAACTTCATAATCAGTAAATTCAACACTTATTGTTTCAATAACATCATCATAATCGCAGTAAGTGAAGTCAATATTTCCGTTGTACTTGTTGTCATTTTCGTCTGCATAGAGTTCTGCACTGAACAACTTTTCATTGTCTTCTGATACAGAAAATTCACCACGTACATCATCGCCGTCCTTGCCAAATGCAAAGAAGATGTCTCCTTCGTCCTCAACAAAGAATCTCATACCCCTTATGTCGCCGTTGGGGTCAACGTAAGTATCTACGGTCAGTTCTACATCATTATTTGAAGTATCTTCGTTTTCAAGTTCTTCAAGAAGTTCGTCAAGTTCTGATGCCCATTCTTCTTCTGTACATACGTCAAGACTTACTGCGATATTTTTAAGTACATCGTCGTTCTTAATTTCTTCAATGAAATTTCCAGCAATGTCTACGAGGTCGCTTTCAGTGAGTTCAACGGAAAGTACAGTATAATCAACAGTAATATCACAGATGTCAATGGACTCTTTCTTCTCAATTTCAATGTCCTCAACAGACTGATTCCATACATTAGTGTATCTTATAATCATATCTTCAAGCTGTTCCGGGGAAATATAGTCTGTAGGATTCTTCATAACATCATAATAAGGTGTTATATCTGAAATTTCACTCATGGTTTCTCCCAATTCCATACAGAGCCACTGTTCAGTAAGTTCGGGAACACGCAGGAAGTAATCAAAGTTTTCATAATCAAGTGCAATATCACCGCTTATAATATTTTCACCGTTGAGTGAAGCAAAGCAACTGCCTGAAAGAACGTCGCCCTTTACGCTTGCATTACCGCCTACAGCAATTTCATTTATATTATTGATTATGTCAACAAGCATCTTTGATTCGTCATCATCATAATTTTTATAATCAGCACCGAGTATTTCACTAAGTGCATAATCCTTGAAATCGTCACTTGCTACATACTTAAGAGATACGTTGCTTTTCTGTCCGTCCTGCATTTTATCGTAAGCCTTTGAATAGCTTTCTTTTGCGGACTGTGCAAAGTTCTTTGAATTTTCTTCTGTAATCCACGCATAGTAGTTTTCGGGTTTCATCACACGGAGATTTACCTGATTCTTTACAAAATCAGAAAGATTATATGCGGCAACACCGCCGCCGACAAGTGCAACAGCAGTTATACCGCTGATAAGTGCAATCTTCTTGCCTTTCTTCTTTGAAACACGTTCAACGCCTGAAACGGCATTTGTGAAATTATCATTATTATTCATGTTATTCAAGTTCTCTGACATAAGAACCCCCTCCTTTTCGGGTAAAAAACAATGTTCATATAAAGTCATAAAGACTTATTATCTGTATACATAATAATATCACAAAAATATAACAAAGTCAATATAAATAATAATAATTTCATCGTTTTGTATATAATATGTAATTTTTTCTCAATCG
>DETU01000082.1 GCA_002362175.1 Ruminococcus sp. UBA3280 | reverse complement strand
ACATCAATTTCAAGACCTTTTATTAAAAAACACAAAAAATTCTGCCGAACACCAACAATTACTAAACTCATTTCTTTATTATTAGTATACACTAAATTATAAAAAACTGCACATATAATTATGTGCAGTTTATCTTTTTCTCCTGAATTTCGGCATAAACCTGACCTTATATATTTTATGGCACAAATCAAGATTCATATCATAAAGTACAAAAATCAAATTACAGAAAGCGAGCATTATATATCCGCCATACTTCCCTATTTCACCAAATTCATCAAGCATCTGGTCAAGTCCGAATATATAGACGGTAACATAAAAATAAGCTATCGCACATATATTGAAAATCAGAAATTTAATAGTATTCCGCAGAAAACGCATATGAATTCTGTTGATATAAAACCGCAGTATCGGATAATGCCCGAAAAGCATGATAAAAATAAGTGCGGCTTCCTTGTCGAACGTGATAAACAGTGAAAGCAGACCTACAGCTATATAAGTAAGAACAGCCCAGCCCGTATTTACTTCAACCGCAATTATCATCATAAGCACTCCTGCAATCATCGGCAGAAGAAGATAAAGTGCGGGCATAATTCCTGCAAAGAACATTGCAGAAAGACAAAGTGCGGACACTATTCCGCCAAGAGCAACACGATAGCTTATATCCCTCATATCTCAACTGCCCTGCTTTTTTTCGGCAGTTTTCTTTGCATGCTGAACATTATAGGTAATTGCTGAAAGAAGTCTGTGCGGTACAAATCTCTGTCCGAAAGCACAGGCTTTTGCAGTAAGTGACGGAACAGCAAGGAGTTTTCCCTGAAAAAGTTTTTTAAGTGCATACTCTGCGACATATTCCGCAGAAACTGGCTTTGCACTGAAATTCACGCCTGCTCTGTTGTTGAAATTAGTATTTACAGGTCCGGGACAAAGAACAGTTATTGTAACATTTGAATGTTCCCGACGCAGTTCCTCCGCAATTGCAAGTGAAAGACGAAGAACGTAATTTTTTGAGGCATAGTAAGACGACAGGAGCGGTCCTGTCATGAAGCCTGCCACCGAAGCGACATTTAATATGAAACCACTGTCCTGTTTCTTGAAATCACGCAGAAAAAGCTTTGTAAGGATATGAAGTGCGGTAATATTTACATCAATCATATTCAGTTCGTCACTTAGGTCTGTTTCGTCGAAATTTCCGAAAATACCATATCCTGCATTGTTTACAAGCATATTAATATTCTTGTCCTTACAGAATTCATAAACTTTAAAGACTTCATTTCTGTCAGAAAGTTCCGCTTTGATTATTTCTGTTCCTTCTCCAAAATTTTTCTGCATTTCTTTCAGAATTTTTTCATTTCTTCCTGTCAGGACAAGTTCCCAGCCACGTCTGTGCAGACTTTGTGCTATACATTTTCCTATTCCTGAAGTTGCTCCTGTTATAAGTGCTTTCATTTTCTTCACTTTCCTTTCAGTAAAATTATTTATTCAACAACTCAAATAATTTATCATTATCCATGCTGTCAATTCCAAACAGAAAGAGAGTCTGTTCATAATTATTCGGGTCAATAAAGTAACTTATGTTTTTTTCCATATATTCAGGGGAAATTACAGCAATTTCACTATAATGCTGTATCAGAAACTGTATAAAACAATCTGCATAACTGTCTTTTATAAGAAGGAGCTTCTTTTCATTATTCACAGATGTCTTTATTCTTATAAAAGGCTCTTCCTCACCGAGATACATTCTGTACATATTACCGCTTAAAAGAAAATCAGCATCATTGAGAGTTTTTCTGTAACTCATTCCGTTGTTTTTATAAGCGGTACAGCTTGTTATTTCTGCACCTCCCGAGTAACTGTAAACGTCAATTATATCGGGTTTTGTACCGTTATAAAGACACCTGCTGTAAAGATTGCCTTTGAAATCACTCGTAATATGCTTTATGGTGTACTTGTCATAAGCGGACGGCAGAAAACCGAGTTTCTGAATTACTGTCCTGTAAACATAATAAGCCCCGTAACTTGTAAGCTTTGTATCATTACGATAATAAATGTAACTGTCATTAAGCATTTTAAGTATATTGTAGGTATCAATTTTCCTTATGCTGTCATCAATTGCATTGTAAAGACTGTCTATCTGATTTTTTTCGGGATTTGAAAGAAGATATTCGGGAAGAACGTCACCATAAACTCCCGATGATGTGGGAACAGCCGTAAAATAGACTGTTCCGCTGTAATTTTCCCTGAATTTATTTATCGCACTGATATTTTCCTCCGAAATATTCCGCTCCGAAATATCAGCATCAAGTAGTCTGTCATCTCCCACATAAACACCGTTTACAATCTTTTCGCACATATCAGACTCAATTCTTGCTTTTGTGGAAACCCATTTATCCCTGTATGCGAAATGGTCAGCCATATATGCCTCAAGTTCTCTGCCGTAACTTCCGTTTGAAAGTGATTCCTTTGAGGGACGGGGCATAGAAGCAAGACTGCGGTTTTCACTTAATGAATAATCGTCTTTTTTTTCAAGAACGGTAAGTATCAGAAAAGAGAATATAAAAACAATCATAATGACCGCTGTTATTCTGTCTGAAAGTCTGGATATTTTCATAATACTTAAATCCTCCTAAAGTTTCATCAGAATCATTCCTGAGTTTCCGTTATAGGAAATAAGTGCCGTACATACTGCGAAAAGCAACACAGTTATTAAGGGGGAAAATATTCCCATAACAATTCTTAGTTTTGTCTTTCCTGAACGCATAAGCATATTCCTGAAAAGATTTGTCGAAAAGTACATACATATCAGCAACAATACTATATAATATTTCAGCAGATAAAACGTCTGTGAATCTGCAAAAACTTTGTTTCCACCAAGCATGGCAAGAAGATAGTGAAGTGAATATGAAACGTTTTCCCCTGAAAGAAATACCGCACATATCATTGTTACCGCATAAGTGTAAATTATTCCTGTAGCTTTAAGAAGTTTCATACGTCCGAGAAATTTTTCGATAACAACTGACAAACCAATGAAAAATCCCCATAAAAAGCCGTTTATGTCAAATCTGTACCAGAATCCGACCGCACACCATGCAAGTATAAATATGATTTTCTTATAAACACGTCCCCTGCAAAGTTCACATAAAGGCTTTGAAAGATAACGTCTGAACCAGTATATTATCTGAACGTGCCAGTTTCCCGCAAAATCACGTATTTTTGTACTGAAAACGGGATAGTTGAAACTCTGCGGAAATCTGAATCCGAAACAGTAGCCTACACCTGTACCCATATCCGCAAAACCGGAAAGCGTAAAATAGAGACAAAGCAGATATGCTGTCATTCCGAGCCATGCATTAAGGGCAGGCATTTCCCATATATCAACGCTTTTTACCGCATTATAAAGCATATACATAGTATCGGCGGCAATCACCTTTTTAACAAGTCCCTTTACAAAAATTGTAAATCCCATACCTATCTCCGATAAATCAGACTTACGACCTTTAAGCATCTTCTTAAAAGTATTATATCTTATAACAGGTCCCATTATTATTCTCGGAAACATCATTATATAAAGTCCGAATTTTATCAAATCACGCTCCGCACGCATACGTTTTCTGTAAATATCAATAAGATACCCCACTGCCGATAATGTGAAAAACGATATTCCGATAGGAAAAAATTCCTCAGGTATATGAAAGTTTTTTCTGAGAAAGGAAAACGATTTCGTTCTGAACATGAATATCATAATTATATCAAAAGATACTCCGAAAAGCATAGGTACGGCGGAAAGAATTTTTTTGTCACGCAGTATCCATATTAATGCTCCTGCTATATAGTTTACAACCGTATAGATTAGCATAAATTCAAGAAATTTCAGACTGTTCAACGCACAGAATATCATACTGAGAAAAAAAAGCACGTTTTTTTTCATACTTTCAGGTGTAATAATATAAACAAGAAGCGATAACGGCAAAAATCCGTATATAAACAGCAAACTGCTATATAACATCATCTTTCTCCTTAATCTCTTTGATATATTCAGCAAGTTCAGTGCTGTCCATCATAGTATTCAGAACCTCAACAAACGACCCCGAAGACATAAGTGAAGGAAGTCCGAGACTTTTCTGAAGCCTTTCCCGTAATTTTTTACTTTCATTTCCTCCGCTGAGTCCGAGTTCATAAAGCGTTAACTTTGTTATATCTGATTTTCGGTTACTTTCAGAAGCTGTTACACCCGATTTTTCAAACGCCGAAACAAGCGTTTTAACGTCTATGCCCTCAACACCCAGCTTACCCTCTGCCGACGGTTTTTCCTTTCTCTTTTCCTTGCCGAAAACGTCGGGAATATATACATTGATTATTCTTCCCTTTTTTACCGCACCTTTTATATAACCTCGTATTTTTCGTCCCGCACTGTCTGAATCGGTAAGTATTATTATACCTGTTTTCTGTGCATAGTAGCGGATAAGTTCAAGTTTTTCCCTGTCTCTGAAAATCCCGAACCCGTTTGTAACTATTATTACAGCATCAACAATTGAAGAAAGTTTTATCTTGTCATATTTCCCCTCAACAATTATCGCTTGATTAATTTTTATCATCGGAATCCTCCGTTATTTAGTCATAAGCATTTTTGTGACCGCCTGTTCAAGCACTATTTTTTCATCAATTGCGGTTGAATTAAGCTGAACAGCCGTGTCACGCAGAATTTTTATACATGAACGTATTCTTGCCGTACTCATTCGTGAAGAATCTCTAAAAGCGTTCCTGACTTTAAATTCCCATATATAAGAATAGTCACTCATAACATCAGCTGTGCTTTTTCCCGCATTTCTCGCACATGATGCTCTGTAAAGGTCAAGAAAAGAGTTTGTTATATTTGCAAGAACACTGCCACGGTTATTTTTATCTGTCATAAGTTCGTCAAGAGCATTGAAAGCTTCCTGTCTGTTAAAGGACGAAACAGCGTCGGCAAGATTGAAAACGGTGACACTGCTCTGACGGTGGACAAGCATTTCAAGTACTTCCCTTGTTATTTCTTTTCCCTGAACATAGGCACATAACTTGTCAATTTCGTTTTCAACCGCAAGCATATCATAAAGACACATATCAGCAAGCTCCCTTGCATTTGCGGTAGAAATAATTCCGCCTTTTGCCGAAACTTCCGTAATAATGAATTTGGACATTTCCGAAGCGGACAGCAGACCCATTTCACAGACTGTACCGTTTTTTGCTACAAAATCAGCAAGTTTCTTGTTTTTGTCGGTTATCTTACCCTTTTTTGTCCTGACTTCAAAACCCGTTACATTAAATATAATTACCGTCTGCGGAGAGACTTCCTTAATTGTCTCAATAAGTTTTTTATTCAGGGTATCGGCGGTCTGTCCGTGCATTTCCTCACGGGGCTTTTCACAGTTATAGTCATTGATAAGAATACAGTTATATTCCGACATCATCGGCATCATCTGTATCATGTCGCTAAGTTCGGAAAAATCAAGCTTTTTACCGTTCAGTCGGGTAAGTGCAAAATCTTCATTTTCACCGACTGTCGTTTTTATAATCTTCTTTGTAAGCTTTTCAACTTCTGTTACATTCTGTCCGTACAAATAGTAGAGATTATCAATTTCACCTTTTTTAAGACGTGCTGAAACTGTTTTTGAGTCTGTCTGAGGCATAAAAAATCACTTCATTTCAATTATTTTATATGTTCCGTCTGCGGACATTTCCGTTTTAAAATTATTCATACCTGCATACTGATATGAAACCGCTTCCTTTTCGTCAAGATAAATACTTTTTCCGTCGCACATCATTTCACTGTCTTTCGGAATATTGCCGTAAAATACATTAAGTCCGCTATTTGCAGGAACTTCGCTTTTTGCGGAAATCAGGCACATTTCCGACTTCCCGAAAGTAATTTTTAAGGCTTCACCGTCATAACTGATTTTATAGTCACTGTTTTCTATCTGACAGCCGTTATCGTCAAAAAATGTAAAATTTCCATTCTTATACGGAACAGTATTCCCCGTGACAAACCAGTTATCAATATCTGTGGACTCAAGTTCCGAAGAATATGACGAATAAAGAGAATGTATATTACTTGTAAGCAGAATACAATCAACACTTTCAATATCGTTTTCTGAAAGATATTTACCTACATACTGCGGATTTTTATAATGACCGCTAAGGTCAATAACATAATTCCTGCTCTTATATGATATGACAGCAGAAGCGTTGTTACCCTTACCAAGTACGGCAACAGTGAAAACGTCACGGCTAATACTTCTGTAAAAAGACGAACCGCAAACAGTAATGCAGACAGTCAACGCTATTGAAATGGCTATATATTTTCTGTTTTCAGTCGCAACTTTTACCATAATAACCGTTACCGCACATATCAATGCAATTTTTAAGACAATATCATTTCCGCATAAAATGTATGTAAATTTAAAATCCGAAACTTTTCCGACAATAAAAAGAATTATCTTTATTATTCCACCTGCCGACTGAAGCACAGGTATTATAAAACCACCTGTAATTGTGTATACCATTCCGAGTACCATACAGAATGAACACATAGGGACAACAAATATATTAATCAGCGGAGATATTACCGATATTTCGTCAAAATAAATCATACTCACAGGTATTATGGCAAGTGATGTACATAACATTGTAAGAAACAGACGGATTATCCTATTATAAATTTTAACATTCGGAAGATTTTTCACCATGTAAGGTGCAAATACGCCTATTCCGAAAGTCCCGACAACAGACAGCCAAAAACCTGAACTATATATGACATACGGATTTTCAAGACATATCATAAGAACCGCTATGGCAAGAGAGTTAAAAGTGTCATTCTGACAAAGAAATAACTTTGCAGAAAAGGCAATATCAATCATTATCATCGCCCTTATTGCCGAAACGGGATAATTCGCCATAGTTACCATGAAAACCATAAATATATTGACAAGTCCGAACGACAAAAATTTATTTATTTTCATAAAATCAAGAATCATCATCACAAACATTGCCATGACGGATATATGCAGTCCCGATACAGCCATTACATGACCTATTCCTGTGCGGTAAAGGGAAATTTTCACACTGCTGTCTAAAATACTTTTCTCTCCGAAAACCATTCCGGCAAGAAAACCACCACAGTCGTCACCAAGAGTAATACGGAAATCAGAAATAATCTTTTCCCTGTAACTCATAAGAAAATTCTTGATTTTTCGGGAATCAACATTTTCAGTTATAATACCGTCTGCATTTTCTGCTGTAAGAAAAATTCTGTCCGATTTATAATAATTTTCGCTGTCAAAAAGGTAGTCACCCGATATTTTTCTAAAAGTACAGTTCCCGATACTGACCGTGTCACCATAATCAACATCAAGAATATCACTGTAAAAAGAAATTTTTGCTTTGCGGACACCGTTTATCTTTCCATTGATAATATAACGCGCCTTATCATTGTCATAACAGTCATAATCTTCTACAACACCCGAAAAACTACCCGCTTTATTGTCATATGAAATAATATCATTGTAAACAAAATGCGTATACGTTTCACCCGACATGAAAGAAAGTGCAAATGATACCGCAACTATTGCAAAGTCATTTATTGAAAATCCTTTTTGTTTTCCAATCAGTACAAACACGAGAAAAATTCCGAACGGAATCAGCAAGTGCCATAAATCTGTAAAAAAGGAAGCGAAAAACAATCCCGACAAATACCCTGCCGTAATAGCAATCATTTTTCGCTTCATTTCTGATATACCTTATTTAAAGAAAAGCGGTAATTTTTCAAGGAATACTATATCGTTTCTGTCCGCTGCGTCGCCCTCTGCGAGAACAGCAGAATATTTTACAACGTTTCCGCCTGCTTCTTCTGCAAGTTTTCCGAGTGCGGTAAACGACTCTCCCGTACTTACAACATCGTCAACTATGAGAATTCTCTTTCCTTTGAGCATTGAAGCCTTTTCCTGTGAAAGATAAAGGGTCTGCACGTTTGCTGTAGTAATTGACTTGACCGAAACCGAAAGCGGTTCTGTCATATAAAGTTTCACTGATTTTCTTGCAACAACATACGGTTTTCCGCACTGTCTCGACATTTCGTAAGCAAGCGGTATGCCCTTTGATTCAGCAGTAAGAATCACATCAAACTCACCGCACTTTTTAAGAAGTTCCTCTGCACAAACAACAGTCAATTCAACGTCGGAGAACATTATAAAAGCACCGATACTCACTTTATCATTAAGCGGACAAAGCGTCAACTCTCTTTCAAGACCTGCAATTGTCATCTTATAAGTACTCAAAGCCGTCCCTCCTTACTCTGTCTTGCCGAGAGAATCAGCACCCCAGCCCATTTTTACACCGCCTAAAACATGAAAATGCAGATGTTTTACTGTCTGACCTGCATCATCACCGCAATTGCTGATAATTCTGTAGCTTTCAATTCCCTCAGCCTTTGCAACCTTTGGTATAGCCTCAAAAATCTTAGCCACATAAGAAGAATTTTCTTCACTTATTTCATTCGCACAACAGATGTGCTTTTTCGGGATTACAAGGTCATGAACGGGTGCGATAGGTGCAATATCCCTGAACGCAAATACATAATCATCTTCATATACCTTTGTACTCGGAATTTCTCCGCTGATTATCTTACAGAATAAACAATCCATAACTTTTCTCCTTTTTATTGTATCCGGTACGGACAAAACGTCCGCACCGAAATAATTATTATTTTATGAATCCGCCTGCAATGAACACAAACTCATTCATAGCAGAATCGGTCTTTAATATGTCGCCGATACCTGCCATAGCACTGTCGGGCTTTCCACCGCCCTTACCGCCTGTAAGAGCAGAAATCTCACGTACAATCTTTCCTGCGTTAGCACCCTTTGCAACAGCTTCCTTTGTACATACGCAGTAAAGAGTGCCTTTTTCACCCGTAATTCCTGCAAACAATGCTATAACAGCCTCATTTCTGTCCTTTACGCTGTCACCGAGTTTGCGGAGAGCGTCGGGAGCAGAGCCGTCCATTCTTGCGGAAACAAGCTTGACACCGTTTACTTCCTTAGCGTTGTCAAAAACAGATGAAATCTTGGCGTTTGCAATCTGCTGACTGAGACTTTCAATCTTCCTGTCCTTTTCCTTTGATTCGACAAATACAGACGCACACTTTTCAGGCAATTCCGTAACGTTTGCAAGCTTGAGTGCCTTTGCTGATTTAAGAATTGTATTTCTGTAACCGTTGAGAAGTTCTATTATACCCATACCCGTAACGGCTTCAATACGTCTCACACCTGCTGCTACAGAACTTTCGGAAACTATTCTGAAAAGTCCGATTTCCGAAGTATTTCCGATATGAGTACCGCCACAAAATTCAATTGAATCCCCTGCTGTAACTACTCTTACGGTATCACCGTACTTCTCACCGAAAAGTGCCATAGCACCAAGTTTCTTAGCTTCTTCAATCGGCATTTCCTCCATAGTAACGGGAACAGCCTTCATAATTTCACTATTTACATAATTCTCAACCTGTGCTATTTCATCTTCGGTAAGTCCACTGAAATGATTGAAGTCAAAACGGCAAGCCTTGTCATTTACAAGCTGACCAGCCTGATGAACATGGTCACCGAGAATCTGTCTGAGTGCATATTGGAGCAGGTGTGCAGATGTATGATTTCTCATAATTGCACGGCGACGGTTTACATCAATCTGTGCCTTTACCTTGTCGCCCTTTGAGATACTTCCTGCTGTTACTTCTGCAATATGCATGAAATGTCCTTCAAACTTTATAGTATCAAGAACCGTAACAACGTCTGCACCGGTTGAAATTACACCTGTATCACCGACCTGTCCACCGCTTTCAGCATAGAAAGGAGTTTTATCAAGAACTACAACTACGTTATCACCCTCAACGGCTATTTCAATTTCCTGACCGTCCTTATATACAGCGAGTACTTCTGAATCTGCTTCATTATCCGTGTAACCTGTAAATACTGTTGCAGGAGCTTCAACCTTAATACTGTTGTCTGCCCATGAAGAACCAGCTTTAGCAAGGTGGTCAGCCTTAGCCTTTGCACGCTGTTCCTTTGCAAGTTCGGTGAAACGTTCTGTATCAACTGTGAGACCCTTTTCCTCACATATTTCAATTGTGAGGTCTATCGGGAAACCGTAGGTATCTGAAAGCCTGAAAGCGTCGTCACCTGAAAGAACGGTTTTATTTTCTGCGGAAAGCTTCTCTGTAAACTGTGCAAGAAGTTCAGAACCCTTGTCAACAGTCTTTGCAAAAGCTTCTTCTTCAACACCGATAATCTTCTTTATATAGTCTCTCTTTTCGGCGAGTTCAGGATATGCACCTGCATTTTCGTTTATAACGGTGTCAGCAACTTCACAGAGGAAAGGCTTTTTAATACCTAAAAGTCTGCCATGACGTGCGGCACGTCTGAGGAGTCTCCTGAGAACATATCCCCTGCCCTCGTTGGACGGCATAATCCCGTCACCTACCATAAAAGTAGTACTTCTGATATGGTCGGTAATTACACGGAGCGAAACGTCTGTTTTCGGATTTGTCTTATATGTTACACCTGCAAATTCAGAAACGTGCTTCATTATATTCTGAACGGTATCAACTTCAAAAATATTGTCAACACCCTGCATTACACAGGCAAGTCTTTCAAGACCCATACCCGTATCAATGTTCTTGTTTTTCATTTCGGCATAATTACCGTTGCCGTCACTATCGAACTGGCTGAATACAAGATTCCATATTTCAATAATATTGTCCTTGTCACCCTCTGCTTCAAATTCCGCACGGTCAAGCTTTCTGCCACCTGCAACACGGTCAAAGTGAATTTCAGAACAAGGACCGCAAGGACCTGAACCATGTTCCCAGAAATTATCCTTTTTACCAAGACGGATTATTCTGTCATGAGGAATACCGATTTTATTTTCCCAAATCTGTTCAGCCTCGTCATCACTTTCAAAAATAGTAATCCAAAGTTTGTCAGCAGGAATTTCAAGAGTTTTGGTGAGGAATTCCCAAGCCCATTCAACAGCTTCATTCTTAAAATAGTCACCAAACGAGAAGTTACCGAGCATTTCAAAATAAGTGCCGTGACGTGCGGTCTTGCCGACGCTTTCAATGTCGGGCGTTCTTATACATTTCTGACAGGTTGTAACTCTCTTGTTAGGCGGTACAGCCTGTCCGAGAAAATACTTTTTAAGGGGTGCCATACCTGAATTTATAAGCAGAAGGCTTTTGTCACCCTGTGGAACAAGTGAGGCACTTGCCATTCTTGTATGATTCTTACTCTCAAAAAATGAAAGATATTTTTCACGAAGTTCATTAAGTCCGGTCCATTGCATATAATTCTATCTCCTTTTTCAAATATACATGACGAAACAAAAAAAGCCCTGTCGTCAATGGGACAAAGGCTTTCAGGGTACACCCTGTTCCGTCAATGCGATACAAGTATATTATAGTATTATTTTCAGTAAATGTCAATGGTTTTGGAATATTTTCCGATAATTTTGAAAAGCCTCTTGACAAAATGAAATTTTTGTGATATTATATTGATATCAACAAACAAACCTTATTTCAATGAAAGGAAATAATCATGAAAGAAAAAATTTTATCCACCAAACAAAACGGTATGCCTATGATGCTTTTATGGGGTTTACTTTACATAGCATCTATAATCCTTACCATTATCGGAGGAACATCAGAAGTACATATACTCACTGCAATTGGTACAATATGGCTCTGTATAGGCTGGTTTCCGTTCAAGGGACTTATCGTCCTCAAACCGCAGGAGGCTCTTGTACTCACTCTTTTCGGTAAATATCACGGAACTATAAAGGGCGACGGCTTTTTCTGGGTCAATCCGTTCTGTTCTGCTGTAAACCCTGCTGCTTCAACTCATCTCAGACAAAGCGACGACGTGGGAAGCAGTACAATAGCAACTGTTCAGGGTGTAAAAACCAATACAGCTACTCCGAGCAAGAAAATTTCACTCAAAATTATGACGCTCAACAACAACCGTCAGAAGATAAACGACTGTCTCGGTAATCCTGTAGAAATAGGCATTGCTGTTACATGGAAAGTAAAAGATACTGCCAAAGCTGTCTTTGATGTTGACAACTACAAGGAATATTTATCTCTCCAATGCGATACGGCTTTAAGAAATATAGTCCGCCTTTATCCTTACGACATTGCTCCGAACATTGACACAACAGGAGACGGTATCGCTGACGAGGGCAGTTTAAGAGGTTCAAGTGAAATTGTCGCACAGAGAATCCGTGACGAAATTCAGCAGAAAGTTGAAAATGCAGGTCTTGAAATAGTAGAGGCACGTATAACCTATCTTGCATATGCTTCCGAAATTGCCGCCGTTATGCTTCAAAGACAACAGGCCTCCGCTATTATAGACGCAAGAAAAATGATTGTTGATGGTGCGGTAGGCATGGTTGAAATGGCTCTTGAACGTCTCAGCGAAAGCGGAATGGTCGAACTTGACGAAGAACGCAAAGCCGCTATGGTTTCAAATCTTCTTGTAGTCCTCTGCGGAAATCATGATGCCCAGCCTATTGTAAATTCAGGAAGTCTTTACTGATATGGCACAGAAAAAACAAATTCCGCTCAGAATATCCGAAAAGCTGTACAAGGATATTTTTCAATGGGCGGAAGATGATTTCCGTTCGGTAAACGGACAGATAGAATACCTGCTCACCGAATGTGTTAAACAGCGTAAGAAAAACGGCAAATATGTTTCGGACGAGATTGACGCTCCGCCGGATTTTGATATTGAAAAATTTGATAAATAGTTTTATAAAGGACATATTTCAATGTATGTCCTTTATCTTTACTGCATTATCCTGTCGGCAATTTCCCTGAAAACAGGTGCAGCCACATCATTACCGTAACCGCCGTCCTCAACAAGTACCGTAACCGCATACTGTGGGTCATCTGCCGGAAAAAATCCTGTTATCCATGCATGACAAAACTCAATGCCTTTTTTGTCGGTTCGTCCTGTCTGTGCGGTTGAAGTTTTTGCACCGACTGTTGTATATTTTGTCTTTGCATTGGAATTTTCATTTTCCTCAACTGCCGAAATCATCATATCTTTTAACTGATTTGCCGTATCTTTTTCAAGTACCTGTGAATGTTGGGCGGACTTTCCGTTCATTATTTCCTCACCGTCAATTGTCATTCCCTTTATAAGACGAAGTACGGGCATTTTTCCCTCGTTGGCAATTGCACACGTAAGTTGTGTAATCTGTAAAGGTGTTGCTGAAAGTTTACCTTGTCCGAACGAAAAATTAGCCAGTTCCGCAGGTATCATAAGTTCTTTTACGGTTGGTAGTACTCCGCCCGACGCTGTCATTCCTGAACAAAGGTGAATTTCATGTCCGAAACCAAGATTAAAGGCAAGTTCTCTGAAAGCTTTTATGTCAAGGATTCTGCTGAGATTTATAAAATAGGTATTGCAGGAATTTGTTATCGCCTCTGAAAGAGTCTGCAAACCGTGACCGTCTGCTTTGTGACAGTTGAAAATTTTACCCTCAACATCAGCTTGTCCTGTACAATTATAGACATATCCGCCGAATTTATTGTCAATTGCCTGTGCGGCGGTAACAAGTTTGAAAACCGACCCTACACTATAGGAATACAAGGCACGGTTTATCAGCGGACTTCTTTTATCATCAATAGCCTTTGTCATATCATCAACGGAATAAGTCGGAAAACTTGCTATAGAAAGAAGTTCACCTGTCTTTATGTCTGCTACAATTACAGCACCCTTTTCAATATCTTTTCCCACATCTTCGCATATTTTCTGTATATCAAGGTCAATGGTAGTTACAACACCGCTTTTTTCTGCATTACTCCGTATAATTTTTCTGCCGTCTCCGATAAGTATCTGACCAAAACCGTCCGTTGTATAAGTTACACTATTTTCACCATAGTCATTACGCAAAATTTTATTATATGCATACTCAATCCCAGCAACTCCCTCACCCTCTGAAAGATAACCTACAACGTGCTGTGCAGGCTGATTTTCGGAATATCTTTCAGGAATGTCAAAAACCGTCAAACCGTCAGAATCAGGCGTATCAGGCTTGCACTCAAATGTAAACGGCAGACCTTTATCAAAATCATCAAGAAACTGTTTTTTATCAAGTGCAAACTCCGCTGTACTGTTTCTGTCAAGAAACGACGGCACAGCAGCAGCAATACTTTTTGTCTGCGAATTTACAACAGGTTTCATATTTCTGTCGTATATAGTACCCTCGCTATTTCCTGCAATTATGGTAAACTGAGAATTTGTCCTTGCCGTCTGCACATGGTCACGCTTTACCGCTATCCTGTAATAATTGAAACACAGTGCGGTAAATATCAGGAAAAACGTCCCGACAAGTACAATAATTCTGATTTCTGCTTTTCTACGCATAAAAAATCACCTCATACGTATTATTGACATATAAGGTGATTTTATCCATATATAAAAAATTATTCCAGAACAAGTGTAAAAGGTCCGTCGTTGAGAAGTTCAACTTTCATATCAGCTCCGAATATACCCGTTTCAACTTTCTGACCTTTATCACGGCAATACTCCGTAAAATACTCAAAAAGCCTGTTTGCTTCGGACGGACTTCCCGCCTGAATGAAATTGGGACGGTTTCCTTTACGGCAGTCTGCATAAAGCGTAAACTGCGGAACAACAAGCAGTGAACCGCCTACATCTTTAAGTGAAAGATTTATTTTATCGTTTTCGTCCGAAAAGATTCTCAGATTTATTATTTTGTCGGCAAGTCTCTTACAGTCGTTTTCGGTGTCATCTTTTCCCACTCCGAAAAGCAGAAGATAACCTTTGTCAATCTGTCCCGATATTTTGCCGTCAACGGTAACGCTTGCGTGCGTCACTCTCTGCAAAACTATTTTCATTTTGCCTCCTTAAATGTTAAAAGTTTATTTCTGTAGTATTCATATTGTTTTTGTCGTGCATTTATTTCGGCAGTGAGTCTGCTTGTCAGGTCGTTGCAGAAAGTATCAAAGCGGTCAAGTATATTTACTATTCGCTCCTGTTCCTTAATAGATGGAAGATATATTTTTAAATTTTCTATAGCCGAGCGTGCCAAACGCGGAATACTTGCTTTTCGTACCTGTGATTTTAAAAAATTATACTGGCAAAGTAAAGAATAATATAAAAATTTATCAAGTATTTTTTCCGAACAGATAAAATAATAACAGTCGTCAGCAGCCCAGAACTCAACTGAACTGAATCCTATTTCACCTGCTGAACCTGCTCCGATAACAAAAACTGTATTTGATTTACAATTACTTTTTTCATAGTAACCAAGCGGTGTCATACTGTTCTGATAAACAGGAATATTTCCTGTTGTTTCAAGTTGTTTTTTTACAACACGTATTCCTCTCAATACTGTTGCAATATCTTTTAAATAAACAGAGTCAGCATTTTTTTCCGGTTTAATAAGCATATCACAATAATATGAATATTGCTTTCTTCTTAAATTAAGCTCTTTTTCAAGCATTTGTCGTAATTCTGCAACACTTGCAGAATATTTATCAAGTATGCATATAATTTCATGTTGTATTTCTAAAGGTGGTACGGGAATCAAAAAATTTTCAATATTTGATATATGAACATGGGGAACTCCTCCGCCTTTTTTGGTTGCATAAATTTTATTTTGTATATTACAAAGATAATAAAAAATATATTTAGTTAATAATTTGTCGTTTCCTTCAACAGAAAATGCATCATTTACAAAAACAGGAGTATTCCAATATTGTACATATCCTGCACCTGCTCCGCTCCCTGCAACAGTAATTATTTCACCATCACGGTTACTTCTGTCACAATAAAAAGCTGGTTCTTTTCCTCCTGAAATTACTGGAATTGTTCCTTTTTTTAAATCTTTTCTTGTAACTGATTTTCCTCTTTTCATTTCGGTAACAAGTCCAAGTTTTTTATATTCCACACCGTTGGGGCAAAGTTCACTTATCAGCTTTTCAATCCTGCTCATCATCGCACTCCTACAAACTATATTCAATAACCTGACAGTTATCCATGAACCAGTTTTCAAACTCTGCCGTTGTCATATCGTGAAAATAAGTCTCAATAACACGGCACACTCCGCCGTGACTTACCACAAGAACATTTTTGTCACTGTAATTTTTAATTATATCGTCAATAACAGAATAGACCCTGTGTACAAGCTGTAAAAGCGATTCACCTGTTTTTCCCATTTTAACACCGAAATTTTTCTTGTTTTCGACAAATCCCTCTGTAAACCTTGTTTTTCCCTCATATTCACCGTAGTCCCATTCCCTGAGACGAACATCGGTTATAATTTCAAGATTGTTTTTTTCTGCAACAAACTGTGCGGTTTTCATTGTTCGTTTCATGGGAGAAGCTATTATTATATCAATGTCAAGTCCCGAAACTTTTTCCGCAAGCTTTTCTGCCTGAAAAAGTCCCGTTTCATTAAGTTCAATATCAGTAGTACCAAGTACTATATCACGTTTATTAAAATCCGTCTGTCCATGTCTTGTTGAATATATTTTCAAAATAATCACTCCGTCCTGTATTTTTCAAGTTCTTCACGAGCTGTGTCAAGCATAAGTCTGCTGGGATTTTCACCGCCCATAATTCTGGCAATTTCCGCCACTCTGCCGTCAAAATCAAGCTGTGTCACATGAGTTTCGTTACGTTCAGCGATTGTTTTCTTTTCAATCAAAAGATGATTGTCTGCCATAACGGCTATCTGTGAAAGATGCGTAACACATATAACCTGCCTTACTCTACCCGTTTCATGCAGTTTTATTCCGATTTTCTGGGCAGCCTTACCACTGACACCCGTATCAATTTCATCAAAAATCATTGTTGGTATGCTGTCCCTGCCTGCAATTACACTTTTAAGGGCGAGCATGATTCTTGAAAGTTCACCGCCCGAAGCTATTTTTGAAATAGGTTTAGGAGTTTCACCCTTGTTTGCTGAAATCAGAAATTCAACGCTGTCCATACCGTTTACGGTAAGTTTTCCCTTTTCATGACGTACAGAAATCACAACATCGGGCATATTTAAAAATTCAAGTTCATGGGTAACTCTTTCCGCAAAACGTTTTCCTACTTCCTCACGACAGTCAAAAAGTTCCTTTGCCCTTTCCGTGACAATATGAAGAAGATGCTCCTTTTTTTCATTGAGTTCTGAAATTTCGGAAGACGAACTATCAAACTTCATAACCTCACTGCAAGCGTCGTTATAAAGCTTTACCAATCCTGAACAGTCAGTATTATACTTCCTTTTGAGTTTGTTTATTGTGTTAAGCCTTGTACCGAGATATTCAAGCCTTTGTCCGTCAAGTTCAATTTTGTCGGCAAGGCTTTCAAGTTCTGACGAAATATCAGCAAGTTCAATTTCAACTGCTGAAAGACGTTCATAAAGTCTGTTAAGTTCATCACTGTTTTCGGTATATCTTGAAATATCGTTTTCAGCCGACATAATCATGTCATTTGCGTTATTCTCACCTGAAAGCGACATGACAGCCCTTTTTATTGCTATAATAGCCTTTTCGGAATTTTTAGCCGTTTCATACTCTTTTTCAAGTGTCACGTCCTCGTTTTCGTCAAGTTCAAGCTCACCTATATCGTCAATAATTCCGTTTAAATACTGACTGCGTTCAATGCGGAGATGTTCGGATTTTTTTAGTTCATTGAGTTTTTTTGCGGTCTGCTGAAGTTCACGGAAAGTATTTCTGTAATTTTCAATAACGGTAACGTCCGTACCGAAATCATCAAGAATCTGCATATGCTTTTCACTGTCAAGCAAAATCTGATTATCGTGCTGACCATGAATATTTATAAGCACATTACCGATTTCCCTGAGAAGTGATGCAGACGCTGTACGTTGATTAATCCGTGCAACACTTCTTCCGTCGGCATTTATTTCACGGGTAACCGTTATTTCTTCATTTTCGTGGGATATACCGAGTTCATCAAGTTTTTCAAGAATATTTTCGGAAAGTTCTGTAAACAAGGCTGTTATAACCGCCTTGTCACAACCTGTGCGTACTATGTCCTTTGTAACTCTCTGACCGAGAACCGCATTTATACCATTGATAAGTATTGATTTTCCTGCACCTGTTTCACCTGTAAAGATATTCAGATTGTCTGTAAGCGGTATAGTTGCTTCCTTTATTACCGCAAGATTTTTAATATAAATCTCCCTGAGCATATTTTCTGCCACTACCTCCCGTAAAAGAGTTCACTTTTGAATTTTCTGGAAAGCTTCTTAGCGTCCGCCTCACTTCTCACAAGGATAAATATTGTATCATCGCCTGCAATAGTTCCGACTACTCCTTCATGATTCACTGAATCAATTGCCACACAAGTTCCCTGTGCCATTCCCGCACGGCATTTCAACACAATTATATTCATTGCATAGTCCACTGAAAGAACCGCTTCCGCAAAAAGACTTTTTTCCTCCGCAGCCGCAGCAGGAAGTGTATATCTGTAAACCCCGTTCACATCACGCTGTTTCACAAGTGAAAGCTGTTGTATATCACGGGACAAAGTAGCCTGAGTTGTTTTAATACCTTTCTGTGCAAGCAATTCTGCAAGAAGTTCCTGAGTCGGTACAGGCTGACTATTTATTATTTCAAGTATCAATTCATGTCTCTGATTTTTCATAATCTGCATTACCCCTACTTAATCGGCTTGCATAGTTTTCTGCAAAGTGATTCATGGAAAGAATTTCCGATAAGATTTATAAATCTGATATTGTGCTTTCCACGACATATTTCAATTGATTCGTCTGTTTTCAGTTTTATGTGCAGTTCACCGTCAACGCTTATAACCATATATTCCTCCCTGCGTGTACTGCTTGTAAGGCGGAGCTTACGGCACGCTGAAAAGAGTGTTGCTCTTGAAAAAAGCGAATGTGGACAAATCTGTGTCATTTCAATACATTCAAGGTCAGGCTCTATAACCGGACCTCCTGCTGAAAGTGCATAAGCGGTAGAACCTGAAGGAGTACTGAAAAGAACACCGTCCGCACGATACTTTCCGACAAGATAGCCGTCAGAATATACGTCAAAATCACATATTCTGAAACTTCCCGAACGTGCTGAAATTTCATTGAGTGCGGTATAAGTAACTTTTTTTCCGTTTTCGGTAAATACAACATCAAGAGTCATTCTGTCTGAAATTTCATAGTCACCTGTTTTCAGAAGTTCAAGCCTGTCAAGCTGGTCAGCCTCCAGACCAGCCATAAATCCGAGTGTTCCCGTATTTATACCGAGTAATTTTGTATCTGTTCCGATAAGAAGCTTTGAACAACGTAAAATTGTTCCGTCACCGCCTATCGCAATGACAAAATCAGCTGTTTTTGCCGACTGTCTTATATCTTCAAACTGCACAAAAGCCTTATCTGCAAAATCGTTTCTGAATTCGTCGCTCACACATACCTCAATGCCCGCCGTATTGAGTACATCACACGTTTCCCTTGCACATTTAAGTGCGTTTTTCTTCTGAAAATTAGGATACAATGCCGCTTTCATAAGACTGCTCCTTTAATTTACTGAATGAGTTTTCCACAAGTTCCTTAAAATTGCGTATCAACGGCGTTTCAGACGTTTTCCGCAGTTCTGCGAGGTACTCTATATTACCGCTTCCGCCCTTTACGGGAGAAAATGTATAATCAACGGCAAATAACCCTGCTCCTGCTACAGATGCGTCAATTTCCGAAAGTACACGCTCATGAACTTTTCTGTCACGGACAATCCCGTGTTTTCCTATGTCCTTTTTTCCTGCCTCAAACTGCGGTTTTATAAGTACAACTGCATTTGCTCCGTCTTTCAGAAGTTCAAAGAGTTTAGGAAGAATCATTTTAATCGAAATAAATGAAACATCTGCTGAAATAAAGTCAACTAAACCGCCAAGCATTTCGGGAGTAACTTTACGTATATCCGTTCTTTCAAGATTCACAACCCTGTTGTCGTCTCTCAAAGAACCGGCAAGCTGACCATGACCGACATCAACCGCAAATACTTTTTCTGCTCCGTTTTTAAGCATAAAATCAGTAAATCCACCTGTTGACGCACCTATGTCAAGACAGACGTTTCCCGAAAAATCAAGCCCGAATACCGTCATAGCCTTTTCAATTTTCAATGCCCCTCTACCAACATATAACTCCTTTTCGGACGATTCAATAACATCATCTTCGGAAACTTCCGCAGACGCTTTTCTTGCCTTTACGGAATTTACCGTTATATTTCCTGATTTTATCATCTCTTTTGCACGTTCACGGCTTCGGGCAATTCCACGTGAAACAATTTCCGTATCAAGCCTTGCCATCGGTCATACACCTCTTTTGTACATATTCAGCCATTTTCTTACACGTAAAACCAAGCTTTTCAAGAGACGATTTTACAGATGCCTGTTTCACATAGCCGTCTATCGCAACTCTGCTGTAGTCTCCCGAATATCCACATTCTGCGAGTCTGCTTCCTGTTTTTTCGGAAATACTTCCCGAGCCTATTGATTCCTCAAAGAAAATTATACGTTTGTATTTCTTTATCTCGTCCGTAATATCACGGCTGATTGGATATATTTTTGTAAGTTTCAACAAATCACAATTTATTCCGTCACCGCTCAGAATACTCTGTGCTTTATAAGCTTCATTGTAAAGTCTGCCGTATGTTATAATAAGGGTATCGCTTTTTTCATTACGGATAAAGAGATATTCCGTACTAAGATAATCACGGTTGAACGATACTTCTTCCGAACCTCTCGGATAACGTATGGCAGTTATACATTTATTAGTATAAATTGCCTTTTTCATACAAAGTTTAAGCTCGTCATAGCACGATGGCGAATATATCACAGTATCAGGTATTGTGGTAAGCATAGGCACATCAAAAATGCCCTGATGCGTTTCACCGTCCTCACCTACAACTCCTGCACGGTCAACGGCAAGTACAACATGAAGTTTTCCTATAGAAACATCATGAACAAGCTGGTCATATGCACGCTGTAAAAAACTTGAATATACGGCTAAAACAGGTATCTGTCCCATAACTGCAAGACCTCCGCAGAATGTGACGGCGTGCTGTTCCGCAATACCTACATCATAGAATCTTTCAGGAAAACGTTTGCTGAAAAACTGTAAACCCGTACCGTACTTCATAGCCGCAGTAACCGCACAGATTCTGTCATCTTTTTCAGCAAGCTTTACAAGTTCCTTTCCGAAAACAGTCGAATAACATTTATCAGCCGAAACTTCGGGGTTTCCCGTTTCAATATCAAATTTTGAAATACCGTGGTATTCACCGGGATTTTTTTCAGCCGGTTCGTAACCTTTTCCTTTTTTGGTTTTCACATGAATAACAACAGGCTTATGACAGGCTTTAGCTCTGCGTATAACTCTTTCAAGGTCGGAAAGATTATGCCCGTTAACCGGTCCGAGATATACAAATCCCATATTTTCAAACATAGAACTCTGTTCAAGAATCTTATATTTAACAGCGTCCTTTGTTATCTTTATTCCCCTTGCAACAGGTTTGCCAAGAACAGGAATGGCATGGAGTGTATTTTCAACGTTTTTCTTTGTTGAAATATACTGCTCCGAACGGCTTAAATTGGTCAGATGTTTTGACAACGCACCTACGTTTTTTGAAATTGACATATCATTATCGTTAAGAATAACAATCATATTGCTTCTGCGTTCTTTTCCTGCATTATTCATTGCCTCATAGAACATTCCGCCCGTCATTGCACCATCTCCGATAACAGCAACCGTATAATTATCCTTTCTCTGAAGTTTCATAGCTTCGGCAATTCCGCAGGCAACCGAAACGGAGGTACTGCTGTGACCGCTTATATAAACATCGTGAACAGATTCCTCAGGTTTCGGAAAACCTGAAATTCCGTTTTCCTGTCTTATGGTTGAAAATTTGTCTGCACGTCCTGTAAGAATTTTATGGACATAAGCCTGATGACCAACGTCCCATATTATTTTATCGTCAGGAGAATTGAAACTGCGGTGAATCGCCATTGTAAGCTCGACAACACCAAGATTTGAAGCAAGATGTCCGCCGTTCTTTGATATTGTTGATATAAGCATTTCCCTTATTTCACCGCATAGTGATTCACACTGTTTCAGAGATAATTTTTTCAGGTCTTTCGGCAGATTGAGTTCTGACAAACTTATGTCTGCATCTGATTTTTCGTATTCATTCATTTTATATAATGCGGATAAAAAATCCGCAGCTCCTTTTCATTATTTTTTCCTTTTAAGCAACATTTCCGTAAGTTCAACAAGAAAATCACTGTTTCCGATTTTTCCGAGACATTCAATTGCCTCAGCCGTAATTTTATCTGCGATTTCCTGTGCCTTTTCCACTCCGTAAAGAGTAACGAAAGTTGTTTTGTTTTCTTCTGCGTCACTGCCGACGGGTTTTCCTATTTCTTCGGTATTTCCTGTAACATCAAGTATATCATCAATAATCTGAAAAGCAAGTCCGAGTTTAAAACCGTATTCGGAAGCGGTATTTATAATATCCTCGTCCGCACCCGCACAGATACAGCCCATAATACACGAAACTGCTATAAGCTGACCCGTTTTACAGCGGTACATATTGCGGAGATTATTTTCATCAACATTGTTTTTCTTTTCATTTTCCATGTCAATAACCTGACCGCCAATCATGCCGTCTTTTCCCACAGCTTTTGCAAGTTCTGATATGATTCTTATTTTCTGCTCGGAGGAAAGATAATTATCGTCTGCAATAATTCCGAACGGCAGAACGGAAAGAGCGTCGCCTGCAAGGATAGCCATATCTTCACCGAAAGCCTTGTGACACGACGGTTTTCCACGCCTGAAATCGTCATTGTCCATTGACGGCAAATCATCGTGAATCAGCGAAAACGTATGTATCATTTCGATAGCACACGCAGGAGCTGCTGCTTTTTTGTAATCTGTTCCAAGTGCTTCACAAAAAGCGTATACAAGAACAGGACGTATACGTTTTCCGCCAGCTTCAAGAGAATAATTCATAGCATCAATAAGATTTTTCTGCGGTTCTGTTTCAGGTGTATGAACATTATATTTTACAAGAATATTTTCCGTATAGTCAATATATTCCGCAAATTTACTTTTAAAATCAGTCATATTAATTTTCCGGCAGTATACCTCCGCCGTCCTCCGTAATTTTAATTTTGGCATCGTCAAGCTGTTTTCTGCATAACGATGCAATTTTAACACTCTCGCTGTAAAGTTCGACAGCCTTTTCAAGCGGAATTTCTCCTTTTTCAAGTACTTCCGCTATTTCTCCAAGTTTTTTTAAATTTTCTTCAAACGTTGTTTTTTCTTCCATTGCCTCACCATCTGCTGATAATTTCCGCCTCTGCTCCGCCTTTACCGAAATGTATTTCAACACGTCCGCCCTCCGAAACTTCTTCTGACGATTTCACGGGTCTGCCGTCCTTACAAGTAAGAGAATACCCCCTCATAAGAATTTTAAGCGGACTAAGCAAATCAATTTCCGTAATTTTCTGATTAAGCTGATTTTCAAGATTGTCCGTATAACGTTCAAATGCATTTAATGAACGTTTTTCAAGAACAGCTATTCTTTCATAAAGCGTCTGAACTGACGGCACGGCAATTTCCGCAGCGGCTGACGGTGTAGGTGTTCTGATGTCGGCAACAAGGTCTGTAATTGTAAAATCAGTTTCATGACCAACAGCCGAAATAACAGGTACTTTAGAGTTATAAACAGCACGTGCAACTTTTTCAGTGTCAAAAGCACTCAAATCTTCGTGAGACCCTCCGCCCCTACCGACAATTATAACATCACAGCCTGCGATTTCCGCTTTTAAAATTCCACTGCAAACCGAATCAGGAGCATTTTCACCCTGTACAACAGTATTTACCGCATAAATTTCACAAATCGGATAACGTCTTGAAACAACATTTATTATATCCCGTACCGCCGCACCGTCAAGAGACGTTACAACACCGATTTTTCTCGGCATTTCGGGAATTTTACGTTTATGTGCCAATGAAAACAAACCTTCCGCAGAAAGTTTGTCTTTCAGCTTTTCAAGAGCGGTAATCTGTTTTCCCTTACCATCGGCGATAATATCCTTTACATAAATCTGATATACGCCGTCACGCTCAAAAACCGCCGTTCTTCCCTTAACAACAACAGCCATACCATTTTTGAGAATAAAATTCAGCCTTTTTACATCAGACGAAAACATTACCGCCTTTATACTGCTTTTGTCGTCTTTAAGCGTAAAATAGCAGTGACCGCTTATCGAATGATTCACACAATCGGAAATTTCTCCCTTAATCATAACATCACCGAGATTACGGTCGCCTTTAAGAAGAAATCCGATATACTTATTTATTTGTGTGACTGTTACAACAGACATCTATATTTCTCCCATACTTTTCAGATAACCGTATATCGCCACTCCTGTCGCATTGTCGCATGAAAATTCGGGCTTTGCAAAAGACGCTTTTCCGAAACGGGAAATAATTTTCTGACTGATAATCACATCAGACATAACACCACCAGCAAAAACAAGCGGAAGATTTCCGTGAATTTTCGTTGCTTCATCAGTCATGGAAATAACTGTCTCCGCAATAAAATCAAGACAATAACGGGCAATATTTTCAGGATTTTCACCGTCGTCAAGCATTTTATGGCACTTGTTCTCAAGTCCTGAAAGACAACAGTCCGTCCCTTTCAAAACGGCTTTTACTTTATATTTTTTATCTGAATTATTGGCAAGATTTTCCAACTCTAAACCGCATGGAAATTTCAGTCCAAGCATTAACCCCACACGGTCAACTGCTTGTCCTGCTTTCAAATCAAGTGAAGTACCGATTTCCGAGATTTTCAGAATATCGTTTCCGTCAGGTTCACAAAGCAGACAGTCCGTCGTGCCACCGCTGACATGAAAAGCAATAAATTTTTCCTTTACAAGTTCAAGCCTGTCCACAGAATAAAGTACGGCAAGAATGTGTCCCACCTGATGAGAAGTGGAATAAAACGGTATTTTTCCAATCGCAGACAACGAACGTGCGAATCCCTCACCACAAAGAAAACACGGCATATATGAACCCTCTGTATTTCTCGGACGTACAGACGCTGAAACTACAGACGAATTTCCGAGAGAATTTTCGGAATAAAGCCTTTCAATCATTTCGGGCAACTGTTTTGTGTGGTGAAAAACAGCGTCACTTTGTCTCAGACCAAGTTCACCGTCCTTTACGGGCAGAAGCTTTTTAGACTGGTAAATCCTGTTTTCCTCACTCACATAGACCGCTACTGATGTTGTATAATTGCTTGTATCAATTCCGAGAAAATCAGGCATCTTTATTTTCTTCCTTTTTGGAATCACGTGAAAATGCACCTAAAACGCCGTTGATAAACGAAATATCTTCGGTATATGCGTAAATTTCCGCAAGATTTACTGCTTCGCTTATAGCAACGTTTACAGGTGTTTTGTCGTCATGGATTGATTCAAACAAAGCAATTCTGAGTATGGCAAGATTCAGCTTTGAAATTCTTGCAATACTTCTTGACTTGCTGTAACCGGAAATAATTCTGTCAAGTTCTTCACTGTGTTCAATAGTTCCCTCAACGATTTTCTTAACATCATCATTAACATTTATTTCTTCAATTTCCTCTGCAATGTCATAAAGTTCATTAACGTCATCATCACGCAGAAGCTGTTCAAAAACCAGCTTGAAAGCGTTGTCTCTTATTTCACGTCTTGTCATTTTAATTTCTCCTTTTAATCAAATACTGCTCCGCTTATTGTTACATTTACCCTTGCTACAGGAATACCCGTCATATTCTGCACATTTTCCTTGACGGCTTTCTGAACTTCCTCAGCAACAGCACAGGCTTTTTCTCCGCCTTTTACCTTGATTTCAACGTTTATGGCGGCTACATCTTCAATCATACTTACATGAACAGGACCATTTTTCTTAATCCTGCTCAATGTATTTATTTCACCGTTCAGACTAGCCACCCCTTTTACATCAAGGGCAGCCAGTCTTGTAACGGTAATTATAACATCATCTGATATTTTCAGTCTGCTGTTAACATTTTCCTGAACAACTTCCATTTTTCAACCTCCGTATCTTTACATAATTTTTTTAATTTTTGTGTCTGTAACACCTCACTTTATATTATACCAAAAAAATTCAGTTTGTACAACTACTTTACTTCAAAAATTCTGATATTTTCTGCTGAAACTTCTGTTTCGTCAAGAATTATCTCTTTTATAGATGCAGCCTGAGCCTTGTCAAGCCCCTCTGTCTTGATTACAACTTTAGCTGTTTCACCATCAAGATAAGCAACACAGTCATCAAAACCCTGTGCTTTTATGAGAGATTCAATAGTTCCCTCCGATTCAATCAGCTTTGAAACTTCAACAGCGTCAAGTGCATTCATAACCATTTCGTCCTCTGTTATGTCACCACCGCCGATTATTGACTGTAAAGTCTGTACGGCTGTATCACGGTTATTCATCTTGTCAAGACGTGCCTGAGCAAAATAATCAGACGTATCTGCATTTACTGATTCTGTTTCGGCATTTACAAATTCCGTTTCACCGTAACTTACGGTGTCATTTTTGGCAGTAACTGTTTTTGTTTCGTTATCATCAGAAATTTTCGGAGCTGCCGCATAGTTTATGTATACTGCTATCGCAAGCATAAGGGTAAGACAGGTCATTATTATTTGTTTTTTTCCTATAATTACAGATGGTTTTTTCATAAATTTATCTCCTTTACCGTTTCAGTTTTGTTACATATATTTTCCCTGTGGGAATCCCAAGAGCAGCCGAAACCGCCCTGTAAATCTGCTCCTGCACCGCAGGACTGTCAAATCCGCTGCACGCAATTACCGCACCTGTTATTGCAGGAGTTTCAACTGTCTCAATAAGTGCAGACTTGTCACTTCCTCCGCCAATCATCACATATTTTCTTTCCTCCTCCGTCTTGTTTTCAGATTTGCTTCTTCTGCCCTCGGTTGCATAAACGTATCTCTCATCACTTCCAACCGTAAGGTACACTTTCACATCACCTGCCCCGTCTATACTACCCAGAAAGTCCTCAAGCCGTTTTTCTGTTTCAATGCGGTAATCTTCCGCACAAATAACCTCCTCAACAGCTTTACTTTCCAACTCGTCCGTTTTCTTCTTTTCAGGCACAAGCGATGATACCATTATCAGTACAAGACCCGCTATTCCAAGAATTGTAACCGCTGTCATCATTCTTTTGTCCTTTGACATATTCCTGAACTTTTCAGTAATCTCCATTAATTACCTCCGTATCACTGCCAATACTGTTCCTGATTATTTCAGCCGCTTTTCCAAAATCGTCCGCACTGATTGTGACCTTACTAATAAATATGCTGTTGTCATCAGAAATATTAACTTCTGTTTCAATTTTACTGCAATTTATTCCGGCGGCAGAAAGGTGTTCAAGCAGTATTCCCGAAACATTTTCGGCTGTCTGTCTGCACAGTTCCTCCGAATAAACCGAATAACTGTATTCTTCGGCATCATAAGAAGGAAAAGCAGGTAGTTCAAAAGATATTCCGCCTTTTGTAAACGATGCTATCAGAACAGAAGCAACAGTCAGATTCAGTAAAAGCTTCATCTGTGATTTAAGCTTTGTACCCGACACCATATTCTCAATCATACAAACCCCTGCCGAAACTATGCAGACCGCCATTACCGCATTTTTGAAATCTTCCATTTTTCCCTCCTATGTAAGACATTTCATAAGTATTCCCGTACAAAGAATAAAAATTACCGAATAACAGACAAGCACACTCTGTGCAACGGCAAGACCACTGTCAATACCTTTCATGAGTTTCACAAGAGGGTCTGCCGAAAAAAGTTCTGCCGCAGCCGTTCCCGTCCACATTATACAGCGAAATATGAGAAGTTCAAGAACAGGTGGTAACATTATTACAATTATAGCAATAACACCGACCGTTCCCACTGTTCCCTGAATAACGTCAAAACTGCTTTTAACCGTTGCATATGCGTCCGAGACAGCTCCCCCGACAACAGGAACAGTTCCCGAAATCAGAAATCTTGCGGTTTTGGTTGCAACGCCGTCCGCCTTTCCACCTAATGTACACTTCATGGAAACAAATCCAGTAAAAAGCGTCATTGAAATTGTCATGCCCCATGTGATTATTTTTTTCAGCAGACCTACTATGCTTTCAAGTGAAACATTCGGAAAAATACTTCCCGAAACCGCCAGCACTGCGGTTATACTTAGTACGGGAATCAGAAAATGACGTGAAAGTTCTACTATAAGTTCTGATGCTCCGAGTATAAGAATGTTATAAATTCCTGCGGTCGTTATACCTCCGCTTGCAACAGTAATCCCCGTAAAAACAGGTACAAAAACCAAAATGAAACTTCCTCCGCGTTCAATAGCCGTCAGTGATTCTTCATAAACCGTAAAAAGCTGCGGCATAATAACAGTAACCGCTGTCATCACGCAAATCATATTGTAAAGACTTGACGACCCCGAAGTAAAAATACTTTCACCCGCACTTTTCATTACCGCTGTAAACAAAACAACAATTATAATTGTCCTGAAAACTTTCAGCGGTGCAGAAATTCTTGCAACAAATGAATCCTTTACCATTGTTATAAGTTCGCCAAGTGAAAGACCGCTGATGTCTCCGTAACTGTAACCAATATCATAATCCGACATAATCTCATCAATCTGCTGTCCTATTTCCGTTTCACTGTCTGTATATTCGACGGCAAAACTATACAGCGGACAAAACATAGTCAGCAAAACCAAAAACATAATTGGTATAATTATTAATCTTTTCATACTTGTCCTATATTATTTCATTTATTCTTTCGAGGAGTGCTTTGAGTACAGGCAGGCTCATGAACGTGACCGCTCCTCTTCCCCACATTTCAGCCGCTGATGCAATGGCATTTTCTCCGCTGTCACGACATATCTCACACGTTATCTGCGTTATGAAACACACCGCAGCAGCTTTGAAAATGAGTGAAATATAGCTGTCTGATATACCTGCATTAGAAAATATGTCCCGTACCTCCGAAACAAGCGGAGCAAGAAATATCATGAATCCGCCAATTACAGCAACACACGCCGCAAGTGCAATCATAAGTGACTGTTCATGACAGTGCTGTCGCAGCAGAACTGCGAAAATTGCAGAACATACACAAAAAACCGCAACTGAAAAACAGTTTTCTACCATAAGCCAAACACCGTTTTTACTTTTTCAAACAAATCGCCGATTTCGTCCACTATGACCAGCAATACAACTATAAGCCCCGCAAGAGTGGTCATCATTGCCTGTTCTTCACGTTCCGCACGTTTCAGAACAAGATTCAGCACAGCAATAATTATTCCCGTTCCCGCAATTTTAAAAATCAAATCAATGTCCATCATCTTCTTCCTTTCATGCTTTAAATTACAAGTATGCCGACCATTACACCAAACAGCATACCGACACTCCTGTAGAGTTTTCCTTTCTGCGAATAAGCCTCCGAACGCTTTTTCTCCAGCATTACAGCCGTTTCTTCAAATGCATTTATTGATAAAAGCTGACCGTCAATATCGCTTCTTCCCAGTATTTCACCGAAATCACATAAAAGTTTCTTTTCTTCATCGGGAAGATTTTTCTGTGAATTTACAGCATTTCTCCATATTGCATGAAAATCGTCCTGCTGATTATAACTTTCGGGAATTTCATTTAAAAATGTAAGACGGAAAAGTTGTCCGTTCTGTCTCAGTTCCGTGCTTAGAGAATATACGTCAGCCGCACGACACCTGATAATCGTCGCAGAATCCATAAGCATTTCCCTGATACTCCTGCATAATTCAAGCTCTGTTTTCAGACGTTCTGAAAACGAAACACCTGCAATTCCTCCCGCAGTTGAAAACAATACCGCCGCAACAATCCTAAAAAGCATTTTTCAGCCTCCTGATTTCCCTTATTTTTCCGGGAAAACCGTTTCCCTCAAGAAAAACCGCATAGTCAAAAACTCCTGCTTCAATCAGCGGTTTTATTGCAGTACGTTTCATAAGATTTTCATAATTTTCTGCGTGAACCGTTGCGGCAAAATTCACACCACACCCAAAAGCATGTAAAATCGCTTCTGAATCTTCTGTTTCAGAAATTTCGTCACAGAAAATCATATCAGGTGAAAGTGTCCGCACTGCTGAAACTATTCCGACCGAACGCTTACAACCCACAAGTACGTCGGTCAGAACCCCTACGTCATTTTCCGACACACCTCCAAAGGAAGAAGAAATTTCATTGCGTTCGTCAATCAGCGACACCTTGAAGCTGTTTCCGCACAGTCTGCATAAATCACGCAAAACAGTGGTTTTTCCTGAATTTACCCCTCCGCATATAATCACGCTATTCTGATTCCCGAAAATTCTTTCATAAATCTGTACAGCACAATTTTCAACGCACCTTGCAATACGAAAATTCAATGAACCGAAATCATTGATAGTTTGTCCGGCAGTATCTGAATAAGTACCCGCAACTCCCACACGGATTCCGTTTTTCAGAACAAAATAGCCCTCATGAAGTTCCTTTGTACAGCTATAAATGGAAAAATGACAAAGTTTTTCTACAATCTGTCTGATGTCAGTTGCTGTTACCCTGATACATTCAGAATCGTGATAATTTTCTGTAAGTCTGCCGTTTCTTGTTAGATATTTTATCTTATTCGGATAAATATACGATACAGCCCGTTCACATCTGAGACGAATTTCCGTTGCTTTTCTCTCATTGAAGTTTACCGACCGCATTGCTGTCCGTACAGGTTCAGTCACATAAGATGAAATTATTTCATAGCTTGTACTGTCCGTCATTATAAACACTCCTTTCACTTAATCATATTCAAATATTACTCTCAATATTACAAAAAAAGGACGCATTAAGCGTCCAAAAACAAAAAAACAGCACACCGAAGTGTGCTGTAATTTTTTAGAATTATTCCTTTACACCACCGAGGGCAACACCGGCAATGATGAACTTAGAAAGACAGATGTATGCAATGATAATCGGAATAATACCGAGTGCAATACAAGTGTAAATCATACCATAGTCAGCAGTTTTCTGTGATGACTGGAGGATACCAAGCATCATAGGAAGTGTACGGAGGTTTGTTGTACCGCCCTTGTTGGGGTCGATAAGAATCATATTAGGTGTATAGAAGTTATTCCAGCTTGCGATGAAAGCAAAGATTGCCTGTACGGCAATAGCCGGCTTCATCATAGGAATAGCTATCTGAAGGAATGTTCTGAATTCGCTGCATCCGTCGATACGTGCAGCCTCAACAATAGCCTGTGAGAATGAGGACTTGAGGTAGGAAACCATGAAGTATACTACCGCAGGTGCTGCAACAGCCGGAATGATAAGCGGAATGAATGAGTTTGTAAGGTGAAGATTAATCATGAACTTAACGAAACCGGCAGATGTTACCTGTACAGGAACCATCATTACAAGAAGAATAGCTGTATAAGCTGCATCTTTGAGTTTGAAGTCATAAACACGAATACCATAAGCTGTCATAGCTGAGAAGAAAACAGTCAGGAAAGTGGAACAAACAGTGATAGTCAAGCTGTTTTTATAACCAATCATAAGGCTGAAATCTTCTGAAGTCTTAGTGCTGAGGTTCTTGATGTTTTCAGCTAAATGGCTACTCGGAACAAAAAGGCTTCCAAGACCCGTCATGCTGATGATTTCACCATGTGAACGTGTAGCATTAAGAATAAGAATGTAAATAGGGAGCAAACAGATTATTGTAAGAATAATCAGCCACACAAAGATTATGCCTGATTTGATTTTCAGACTTCTTGTGTAGTTGTCCTGAGTGTCTCCGTAAGTTGCTTTCATCTTGCTCATATACTAAGACCTCCAAACTGTTTATTCTTTGACTTCTGCTGTTTGATAAGTTCTTTACGTTCCTTCTTCTTTCTGTGCTCATCTTCGTCACGGTTGATACGGAAGATAATAGCACCGAGAATTGCAGTGATAAGGAAGAGTACAACTGAAGCCGCACCTGAATAACCGTATGACGGTTCAATAGCACCACTGTGGAACTTATCATAAATATAAACAGCAATTGTTTCGATATTGTCGATACGTGCGCCTTCTTTTGAAGTTGTGAAAAGGTAAGGCATATCGAACATCTGGAGACCACCAATCATAGAAGTGATGACTGTGTAAACGAGAATCGGGCTGAGGAGCGGAACAGTAATCTTAACGAAAGTCTGACCGCTTGAAGCACCGTCGATGCTTGCAGCTTCAAAGAGTGACGGGTTGATACCCATGATACCTGACATAAGCATAATCATTGTATTACCAAACCACATCCATGTCTGAATAAACATAACGATTATACGAGGAGGCCATACTACTTCACTCGGAATATTCTTTGTCATGTTAAAGAATTCACCATCGTCGAGAATACCGAGAGACCTACCAAGGATAGTAGCTGCCGAATAGTTTGTATCAGCACAAAGCTGAAGGAAAAGTACAGCTATTGAAGCAGCGGTAATAATGTTAGGCATATACATGATTACCTTGAAAAAACCTTTTCCCGGAATCTTGAGTTTAGCGTCTGTGAACCATACAGCGAGTGAAAGTGAAAGTGCAATCTGCGGTACAAAGTTACCAAACCAAAGAACAATGGTATTTTTCAGACATCTTATAAAATTCTGATGCTGTTCGTCAACAGCCATGATGGCTCTTGCAGCAGCCTTTACTGCCTTATCTGAACTAAGGAGGTCATTTTCATTGTAAGAATGACTGAAAAGCAAATCGCTGAAGTTTTTGAAACCGACGAAATCGTCGCCCGCACTCTGATTTCCCTTAAAAGCAAGGATAAAGGTGTAAATCAGAGGCCATAACTGGAAAAAGCAATAAACAATAAAAAACGGTAAAATAAATATGTAACCATATTTAGCATAGCTGATTGATTTAATTCTGCTCTGAGCAGCTGATGCCATACACACACACCCTTTCGTAATATTTAATAAACGCCTATGGAACGCAGTGTTCCATAGGCAATAAGATTTAGGACTTGACTAAATATTACTGAAGGTCAGGAATATCTGCATAAACTTTCTTGATGAAGTCTTTCTGAGTATCTTCCCATGAAGCACCTGATTCAAGGAATTCAGACTGAACTGTTTCGATGAAGTCAGCCTTGATTGTAGCATCATAAGGAGTGATAAGACCGTTAAGGTTAATCTTCTTAGCATTCTCGTGGAGAACTGCAAAGTAGTTCTGACCATCGAGGAGGTTTGTAACGTAGTCGTTCGGGTTTTCACCGGAATCAACGATTTCCTGCATTACAGCCATGTTGTTGCAGTATTCAGGCTTGTCAAGAGCGTACTTCTTAATCTGTTCCTGGTCAACTGTGAATGTCTTGATGAAGGACTGAGCCTCTTCTGCGTTATCAGTAGCAGGATTAACAACAATCCATGTACCGCCCCAGAAGTAAGGTGAAGGACCCTGACAAACATTCCACTTACCGTATGTAGCACCGCCTTCGCCACCTGCTGCCTGAGCAAGAATAGCGTCGCCGAAGCCCCATGTTGATACGAAGAAGCCCATTGCACTGTCGTCCTGACCTGAAGCATACCAAGAAGCATCCCACTGAGGATTCTTTGTTACGCCGCCGCAATCCCAAAGTCTCTTAGCATAGTTAGCGAATTCTTCACATGAAGCGTCAACTTCGAGAGCGTTGTCAACAACCCAAGGAGTTGTACGGCTTGCTGCGAATACCTGCCACATACCACCGAGTGTATCAGCGAGAGCTGTCTTACCGCCGGACTGTTCAGCAATATCTTCAGCAGCTGTTACGAAGCTTTCCCAGTCGCCAATCTTAGCCTGCATTTCTTCAGGAGTCTTTACGCCGAGATACTGTTCAGCGAGGTCTGTTCTGTAAGCGAAACCGCCTGCTGCAGCCTGCCATGAAACGCCCTTACGAACGCCGTTGGAATCCTTACCGATTTCGTCTGTGTAAGAGTAGATGTCAGCAAAGTTAGCATCTGAGAAACCGAGCTGTTCAAGAGGAGCTGTCTTAGTATCATCGTTGATGTACTTAAGAGCCCAGTCTGCTTCACAGAAGTAAACGTCGAGGTCTGCACCGTCATTGAAGAGAGCGTCATACTTTTCAGAAGCAGCACCGCCGCCTACATCGAAGTTGATGAAGTTTACCTTGTCGTCAGAAGTGCCTGTAGCAGCCTTCCACTGTTCAAGCATAGCCGGTACGTCATCAGCGTTCCAAGCTGCTACTGTGAATGTGTCACCGCCTGTAGCGAGTGAAATTTCGCCGAGTTCAGCAGAAGCTGTTGATTCAACAGCAGAAGATTCTTCGTCTTCAGCATCAGAAGACTCTGCGTCGCTTGATTCCTCAGCAGAAGATTCTGCATCGCTTGATTCTTCAGCAGAAGATTCCTCAGCAGAAGATTCTGCACTGCTCTCAGGAGCAGAAGAAGATGTGCTTGTAGATGAAGTGTCATCTTCCTTACCACAGCTTGCGAATGCACCAGTAGCCATAGCAAGTGTAGCTACTAAAGCTAATGTTCTTTTAAGTGTGTTCATTAGATTTTTCCTCCTTAAATATGTATATTATATTTCAGATAAATATAATATGTATGAATAACTTATGTGGTTTCAAACAGAATACTTTGCCTGATGAATGTACTCATCACTGCCTTTTTATCCCACGAAACCGTCGGCTTTCTCAAAGCCGTAACAAAGACAAAAAGTCAATATAATCCACCAAAAGCTCCTGAAACGGAAACCATTCCGCACTATTTCCGGAGCATATGTATTTCGGCATAAGCACCGGTACAACACTTACACGTCGGCACATACTGCGGACCAATTGCTTTTATACTTAAAATATACCTTATTTTTCGTCTAAAGTCAATGCTTTATATCGTTCTTTAATATTTTTTGGCTATGTTGTATATTTTCAACATCATTTTATTGTTAAAAGCGACATAAATAATAGCGTAATTCTAAAAAAGTTACAAATCGGTAAAAAACAAATTCACATTTATGCACTATTATTCAACTCGTCTTTTAGACCTATTGCCCAACTGTTACAAATTCTGTCAACTCTGCCACTTGTTTTTGGTTAAGTTTGTCAATGTACAAAAGTTCATAGACATTTGAAAAACCATTGAGTTCACTGCGGAGTGTTATAATATCTTGTGCAATCTGCTCATCTACATACGGCAGTAACATGAGTATTTCCGAATCTGCTGTATTAATATCTATCGGAGAACAGTTTTCAAGCGTCATTTCCGTAACTTTCTCAACCGTTTCTGTAACTTCTTCAACCTCTTCCGAAACTATTTCAGGTTCTTCATATTCCTGAAAAATCTCATCTTCATAGTCATAAACGGGGTTCAGAACATAGATATATTCACGTATTTTCTCAAATTTCACTTCACCGATACCATAAACATTCATTATTTCTTCAATGTTACGAAAACCGCCGTTTTCTTCACGATAATTTATAATCGCTTCCGCTGTCACTTCACCGATTCCGTCAAGTAACATCAATTCTTCTGCGTTTGCCGTGTTTATATCAATGTAAAGTACTTCATAATCACTGTATGCAGGTTGAGTTTCTGTAATTTCCTGCTCCGTATTTGTTGAAATTGACGAAACCGCAGTAACCGTTGAAGAAGATGTTGTTTTTGTTTTCGGAGCGGTCGTAAATGTTTTTAATTTTGTCTGAATATTTTCCGTCTGAACAACTTCAACTGTTCCGCTGTTCATAACTGTGATTGTTATTTCGTCATCTGATTTTTTATCTGATTCAAGTACAAGACAAGCAGTGCATATTACTGCAATCATTGATGCAATCAGATATATAATTCCTTTTCTGTCCATTAATTATTGCCTTCAATTTTTTGACTGTGCCGAAATCTTCGCATAATAAATAAGTATACCTGTTGCGTCAACTGAATCAACAAAACCGTCGTCGTTATAGTCTGCAACAGAAAGTTTATCTTCCGGAATTGTACTATTTCCGTTTGCAGAAAGATTTGCGTAATGAATCATAACCTGTGTTGCATCAACCGAGTCAACAAAGCCGTCACCGTTAACATCACCCTTTTCGGAAAATGTCATAAACGCACACTTTGACGCAAAGGCCGTATTAGTTGAAGAATATCTAAGAGCGAATACCTGTCCGCTCTCAATTTCGGTATCAGTCTCCCATGATGAAGTCAAGATTTCTTTCAGTTTGTCACGGTTATCTATTCCGAAACGTTTTCCCATAACATTCAGATATTCTTCCACATCGGAATATCCCCATTCTTCCGCCTGCTCCTTAATAACTGTTTCAGAAAATTCTGCGAGCCTTGCTATTTCATAAGTATATCCGTTCAAATGATACTTTCCGTTTTCTGCCGTAAATTCAGGCATTTTGTCGGGTGCTTCATTTGCTTCGGGAATATGAACTGTAAACGGTTCACTTGCAAACATATCATTTCCGGCAAGTATTTTAAACGTAACAGTTTCCGACGGAATAACCTTAAACGCCTTATTCATAACCATTCCCGAATTAATCCATGTACCGTCAATAAGTCTTTTTTCTGCGGAAACATAGTCTGATTCCTGTGGATTTTCCTTTATGGAATACACAAGCCTTTCAGCTGTTTCATTCGGAATGAAACCAAGAGTTTCATAATAATAGTCCGTTTCAAGTTCGGGCATTACCGCACGTTCGGGAATATTACAGATTATTTCTTCTTCACCGTCATTCCATGTAACTGTAACCGTCTGACCCGCATATTCTCCGATATATTCTCCGCCTTGAAATTCAGTTCCGTCCTCTGCCGTTACCCTGCAACCTTCCGACAAATAAATAATCTCTTTTTCAAGGTCAAATGATACGGGATTTTTTTCGATTTTCAGGGTAACTGTATCAGAAAGCTTTCCGTTTTCCGACAGTTCAAACGTGACGGTACTTTCTCCGTAAGGAATTGCCGTTAAATCAGTATATTCAAAACTGTTGATTTTCTTTCCGTTCATTATGACATCAGCACTTGTTACGGGATAAAACTGAATTTCACGGTCAGAATTCGCAACATTTAAAACATATTCATTTTCACTTACCTTTTCGGCTTTAAGATATTTTACTGTTACATTATTATGTACGGCACAGCATATGTCATTAAATTCAGCTTTTGCAGGTGTATATGTTCTTTCACTGAACACACCGAGAGAAGTGTAAGCGGAAATTGTCGTTTCTTCGGTTATAGCCAAGGGTTCTGTATACGGCACATAAGACGAACCATTCACAGATACCATTATATCACTTCCGTCCGACGAATAAAGAGACACCGTCTCGTCCGACGGAACTGCTCCCGAAATATGTGAAAATCCGACTGTTCCCGACGGATTGCCGAACACTTTAAGTGAAACGTTACCTACAATTATATGAAGTTCTCCCGATTCAAAAAGCATTTCATAATTCTGATAAATCATATCGGCATTTGCAATTTCTTCCATATCAGACGGTAAAAGACCGTCATAAAGTTCTTCTTTCAGTATTTCAAGCATCAGTGCCTTTTCTTCATCATTATAAATATATTCTTCGTCAGCAGTATCAGACCATGTCTGACCGTCGTCACTGAAAAAGCTTTCATTATTGCCTGTATACTGTTTTATCTGTTCATATGTTGAAAACGCACCTAAATCAATAATCTCCCCCGTTTCGCTGTCCTTTATGAACATACTCGCCTCAACAGGTATTACATAAGGATTATTTTCACAGGTAAGCTTCACAACAACACTGAATTTTTCTCCCGCTTTTACAGGTACACTTTCATTAAGTTCAATCGTTTTATAACCTGTAAGACTTTCCGACCCCGAAGTAACAACGGAGTGTGTTTCTGAAGAAACAGGGTCTGACTCGTCCTGAAGATTCGTATATACGGTTACTTCATAATCTGTATTGGCGTTCTGTATATAAGTTGAAACTGCATCAATCTGCATATCTGATTCAGCAGTAAAGATATTTGCCATATATGATGAACTGCTTTCATAATCAGCAGAAAGAAGCTGGGTGGGAATAAATGTGTCATGATGATAATTTACAGAATAATTATTCCTGTCTCCGAGTTCATACACCGCAAACTGACAAAGACTTGCATCATCATAGGAAATCCAAAAATAACCGTCATCGCCGTAATCATATCCCCAGCTGTTTTTTACAAGCCATGCCCCGTCATGTTCAGGCTGTACAGTAAAATTTGATGACGGAAAATTATCGTCCCAGCCTGCTATTGTTACGGCATGATTTGAAAATCTTGGTTTTCTGTTACTGTTTACGCAGTTATATTCTGCATTGTAAGAATCGAAATAATTATGATAAAACGAAACATCAACGGAATGTCCGTTATATATGAACTGTTTTACAAGTGCGTTTATATCGTCGGCATTGCTTCTTTCATCATCAAAGTCGAACATATAGGCATTTTCAAGATGATAGTCACTCTCATATTTCAGACTCTCCACATCTTCGGGATTATCAAAAAATTCAGTATTTTCATACGGCAGTCGGCTTTCATATACCGGTCCTATCCACTGAGACCACAGATTCACAACAACAGCAGTAGAGCCACCCCAGTCAAGATGTTCATCAAGATTTTCGGTATCAATTTTAATCTGTTCATCACCGGAATATGAATAATACGCCGTATGGAGTTCTGAAAGATTTACCGACGGATTTGATTTTATTACGTCTGATTCCGCACTTGACGCAGATGAATGTGTCCAGCAACTACCATAATTACCTTGATTCTTTACAGAAGATATTGTCCCTTCATCACGCATATCAAAACTTGACGGCATAACCGCCCTGCTGTAAGGTACGGCAATATTTTCAATTTTCTTACCGTCCGCCGTAAGAAAAAAATTTCCTTCGGGCTGTCCGACAATATGCGTGAACTTTGGAAACGCAGGTGAAAAAACTGTTTCCGAATCTTCCTCAATGGAAAAAATGTCCGTATCAGGTCTGACACAGTAAGGCAAAGACAGTGAAAAAGCTGTTATCACTGTAAAAGCCTTTTTAAAATATTTATTCATATAACATCTCCGTTCTTAAAAATATTATTAATTCCTTATTCTTCAAATGTTTCAAAATAATCGGACATTTCACTTCCTGCCCGACGAGTACACTGAATATTTCCGCTTAAACCGTTCTTTTTCATATTTTCAAGCGAAATAAGATTTTCATTATAAATTTGTATAAGTTCCAATTCCATGTACCGTTTACACAATTCATAAATTAAACCATCAATGATAAATTCCGAATCATTAATTTCTTTAAAAGGAAGATTGACCCTGTTAACCTTACATTTATAAATAATCGCTTTAATCGGTACACCAACATAAATATAAATAATATCATTTACTTTTATGTTCTTATTGGACTGTTTCCAGTCAATCTTATTAAACTTCTCAAAAGCACCATGTACATTATAATATTTCAGGTTACATGGTACTATCCACTCAGTCATTAATATCCCTCCCAATTTATATACTTTATTATAACACATATTATTATCCTTGTAAATAAAAAACTGTCCGCATTTTTTAATACGGACAGTCTTATTTTTATGCAGTCACTATACTTTCAGCTTTTTCAAGTTTAAGTTTCTCTACTGCCTGTTCTCTCATCTTGTACTTGAGAATCTTTCCTGCGGCATTCATCGGGAAACCGTCAACAAAATCAATATATTTCGGACATTTATGACCCGCCATACGCTGTTTGCAGAATTTCTTTATTTCAACAGGAGTTGCAGTCTCACCCTCTTTGAGAACGATACAAGCCATAATTTCCTCACCGTAGTCCTCGTCGGGAACACCTATTACCTGAACGTCCTTTACTTTCGGATTTGTATAAAGGAAATCTTCAATTTCTTTCGGATAGATATTCTCACCGCCACGGATAATCATATCTTTGATACGTCCTGTAATCTTGTAATATCCGTCAGAAGAACGACGTCTTGCAAGGTCACCCGTATGTAACCAGCCCTGAGAGTCAATGGCTGCCGAGGTAGCTTCAGGCATTTTATAGTAGCCTTTCATTATATTATAGCCTCTTGCAACAAATTCACCGTCAACATCGTCAGGAAGTTCTTCATTCGTTTCAGGGTCAACGATTCTGCACTCAACGCCGAAAATAGGACCGCCTACCGTATTAACACGCTGTTCAATACTGTCAGTGGTCTTGCTCATTGTAGTAGCAGGAGAAGCTTCTGTCTGACCATATGTAATACAGATTTCTTTCATGTTCATCTTTTCGATAACTTCCTCCATTGTCTTTATCGGACAAGGAGAACCTGCCATTATACCTGTTCGCATATACGAAAAATCAGTATTTTCAAAATCGGGGTGTCCGAGCATTGCAATGAACATGGTCGGAACGCCATGAAAACAGGTTATTTTTTCCTTGTTTATACAATTAAGTCCTTTTCGTGGAGAGAATCTTGTTATAGGTGACATTGTAGTACCATGAGTCATGGAAGCGGTCATAGCAAGAACCATTCCGAAACAGTGGAACATAGGTACTTGTATCATCATTCTGTCTGCCGTTGACAAGTCCATACAGTCACCGATAGCCTTACCGTTGTTTACAACATTATAGTGTGTAAGCATAACGCCTTTCGGAAAACCTGTTGTTCCTGATGTATACTGCATATTGCAGACATCATGAATATCGATTGTTCTTCTTACTTTTTCAACCTCACTGTAAGGGATATTTTTTGAAAGTTCAACAGCTTCTTCCCATGTATAGCAACCATTATTCTTTGAATCTATTGTAATTACATTTTTAAGGAAAGGAAGTCTTTCCGAATCAAGTTTACCTGCCTCACAGCTTTCAAGTTCGGGACAGAGTTCCCTGATTATATCAACATATTTTATATCCTTTATACCATCAATCATTACGAGTGTACTTGTATCGGACTGTTTAAGAAGATATTCGGCTTCATGTATCCTGTACTCACTGTTCATCGTAACAAGAACAGCACCTATTTTGGTTGTTGCCCAGAAAGTAATATACCACTGCGGAACATTGGTAGCCCATATAGCTACATGGTCACCCTTTTTAACACCCATAGCCATAAGTGAACGTGCGAACGTGTCAACATCGTCCCTGAATTCAGAATATGTTCTTGTATAGTCAAGTTCTGTATAGCGGAAAGCGTACTGATTGGGAAATTCCTCGCATATACGGTCAAGAATATCGGGAAATGTATAATTTATAATTTTTTCCTTTGGCCACGGATATTTTCCCGTATTTCTCATATTGTCCTGAAGTGAATGTTTATGTTTTGTCTTATACGGCTTCATATATTCAGCAAACTGAGGAATAACTATTCCTGCGTCAGAGAGTTTGCTTGACCAGCGTTTTACCCATTCAAGAGAAACATAACCTGTATAATTTACCGACTGAAGCAATTCAATCATTTTCTTTACAGGAATGTCACCATTGCCTATAATTCGATATTCAATCTGTCCGTCACTGTTCATTACACTGTCTTTGACCTGAACATATTTAATATATTCGCCGAGATTTGCAACAGTAGTTTCAGGAGATTCCCCGGCAAAACGATAAGGGTGGTGCATATCCCAGAGAGCAGCAATTTTACGGTTTTTAACTTTATCAAGAATCTTAACAAGACGTGCGGTATCGCTGTAAACACCGTTTGTCTCAACAAGCAGAGTTACATTATATTCTTCTGCAATTGGAATAAGATTTGTGAGTGCTTCTGCAATCCATTCGTCATCAACATCTTCACAGGGACTGCATTTTTCATCTGCAAGTACTCTTATATAGGGAGTATTGAGTTTCTGTGCAAGCCTTGCATATTCAATTATTTCAGATTCAGCTTCAGCAAACTTGTCTTTGTCTTTAAGACATACACCCGAAGAAAGACAGGATATTTCCAGTCCGAGAGAATGTAACTGCTCAATGGTATTGGATAAATTGGCTTCTGTAAAGGGCTTGGCTTTTACAGAAGAAATCTCGTCACCGAGACCACGAAGTTCGATTCCGTTAAAATGAAAATCTTTTGCAATTGAATAAATATCCGACCATGACCACTCAGGGCAGGCAAGTGTTGAAAAACTTATTTTCAAATACATCATTCCTTTACTTTATTATTATATAAAATAATTATACCACAAACTTTCCTGCGTTGCAACACATGAAAGAATAAATCCTTTTTTTGACATCAGAATCTTTTGATTTTATCCGAAAATATAATAATAAGCTATTCCGAACCATTCTCTTACCCAGTAAACAGGAACAATATACCATGAAGTATATCCTGAAATATTATTCGGATTTATATCAAGTTTCTTTGCAAGCATTTCCGCACGGCACTGATGAAAACCGTCAGTGACAAGAGTTATATTTTCAGGAAGTCCCTCACGGCTGATAATCTCTTTTGAAAATTCAAGATTTTCGGAAGTGTTTGTTGACTTGTCCTCCATAAAAATACGTTCAGGGGAAATTCCCTTTTCAATAAGGTAATCCTTCATGCACAACGCCTCACTTATAATTTCATCACTTCCCTGTCCGCCCGAAACAACAACATCAACGCTTTCATGTTCGGAAAGATATTTATACGCACAGTCAAGACGGCGTTTAAGCATGAGACTTGGTCTGCCGTCTTTGACCTTGCAACCCAGCACGACAACAGTGGTATTTTCATCTTCAGGAGGGTCATTAACCGCCCTTATCATGAAAATACTTATAATAACGGCAATTACAATACATATACTCACTATCGCCGTGAAAATACAAAGGAATATTTTTCCCGTCGGCTTGTTCCATAACTGCTTTACAAATTCCGTAAACGGCTTCCAGAATATAAAAATTCCCGTAAGACTTCCCGAAACAATTATACCGACGGCATTTCCTATGTTGAAAATCCCCATAAATACAGGAGATATAAATATAACAAGCAATACGGCAGATATAAGTGCGGGTATGATTTTTACTTCCATTTTTTTCACTTTATTATTTCCTTACTTCATTTTTGATGAAAGTTTTAAAATTCTGTCAAGATTTTCTTTTGTCGTTGATTCACTGCCAAGATGCGTAGGTACATTATTATACAAACCGTGAAAATCAGAACCGCCCGTCTCAATAAGCTCATACCGTGAAGCAATTGCAGAAAGTTCACGCCTGTAATTTTCGTCAGCAGACCAGTGACCGACTTCCACGCCGTCAATTTTTCCCTTTGAAGCAAGTTCTTCAAGAAGTTCAATACTGTCATAATGGGCAGGGTGTGCCATTACAGCTACACCTTTTGCCGTATGGATTAAATCTATAACAAAATTAACATCAGGATATTCACGTTCAACATAGCATGAACCCGTTTCGGAATTGAAAAGCTCACGGTCAAGGTCGCCGTAAAATTCAAGTGCATAGCCGTATTCAATCAAAGCACGCATAATATGCTGTTTGAAAATACTCTTTGACGCAGTTGTATGTTTCAGTATGCTTTCAAGAGTTATCGGGAACTTTGACATAACTTTGTCAATCATTTCCTTGGAACACGCTTTTCTTATCTCGCATGACTTGAGACACAATCCCTCAAGCCTGTCGGGTTTCTTCGGAGCATAGCAAAGAATGTGTACTTTTCTTCCTCTTTTCTTGTCCCATGCCGAAAGCTCGACACCTTTAAGAATATTCACTCCCGCACGTTCTCCGAGAATACCGGCACGTGAAAATGAAGCCATTGTGTCATGGTCCGTAATTGACAGCCATTCTATACCCGTACGTGCAGACTGGTCGATAATATCTTCAATCCCCATTGAACCGTCGGACAGTTTAGTGTGACAATGCAAATCGCAAATCATAAAATCCTTCTTTCTCGCAAATGATTAATGTATATAAAATAAGCATTTATTTTTAAACAAAATATTATATACATTATATCATATTCCTATGCAGATTTCAAGTATTTTATGCACTTTTTCATCTTATCAACACTTTATATGCATTACATATTATTTATTGCAGAACGCCGAGTATAATTCTCCCTTTTTGAATCCCGATTCTTTCGCAACCGCCTTACACGCATCTGTAGGCTTTTCACCCATTTCTACAAGTTTTTCTACCTGTTCCAAAGCCTGCTCCAGTGTGATTTTATCGTCTGTATTCTGAGTTTTACCCTCTAAAACAAGTACAAATTCACCTCTCGGCTCATTGCTGTTGTAATATTCAACGGCTTCACCCAAAGTAAGACGCAGTACTTCTTCATGAATTTTTGTAAGTTCACGACAAAGTGAAATTTTTCTTTCCGTGCCGAAAAATTCCGCAAGTACGGAAAGTGTATTTTTAAGTTTATGCGGGGCTTCATAAAATACCATTAAAGCCGTCTCGTTGCGGAGCAGTTCAAGACGTTCGGCACGTTCCTTTTTATTGACGGGAAGAAATCCCTCAAATGTGAATCTTTTTGAACTCAGTCCCGAAACAGCAACCGCCGACACCACCGCACTTGGTCCGGGTACTACTTTAACGTCAATTCCGTTTTCCGCACACATCTTAACGAGAACTTCACCGGGGTCTGAAATACACGGCATACCTGCATCTGTAACAATTCCGCAGTTTTCACCGTTCATAATACGGTCAATGATTTTCTGTGCGTCTGATTTTGAACTGTGTTCGTGAAAACTCACCAACTGCTTCTTTATCTCGTATCTGTTGAGAAGTTTCAGCGTAACCCTTGTATCTTCCGCACATATAAAATCAACTTCATTCAGTGTGTCAAGCTGACGTATGGTTATATCGTCAAGATTGCCGATAGGCGTTCCTATAACATAAAATATTCCGCTCATGACTGTTCCTTTCCTGTTCCGTAAATCCGTTCAAGTTCTTCCGTGAATCCGTTTTCACTTCTTATGTATAACTGCGGTTCAACCTGCATAAAAGGCTTTGAACCTTTTTTACCCTCAACAAGAAAAAGCCATGGTGCAGATTCGGGATTTTTTGAAACAAAACGTATTCTTTTCGGTTCTATTCCATTGTTTCTCATAGCACATATAACGTCTGAAAGTCTTTCGGGACGGTTGCAGACACAAAGCCGTCCGCCGAATTTAAGGAGCTTTGAAGATGCACGGCATACGTCGTCAATATTGCACATTATTTCGTGTCTTGCGATTTTCTGAGAAGTTATGACACTTTCAAAACCTGCGTTTACTGCCTTATAAGGCGGATTGCAGGTTACAAGGTCAAGCTGTCCGACGGGAGCGTTTTCCCACAATTCTTTAAGGTCCGCACAAATCGGTACTATTCTCGAAATTCCGCTTTTTTCTATACCACGCTTCAACTGTTCAATTGCATTTTCCTGAATGTCAACCGCATATATAATCTGCGGTGGCATTTTCTTCTGCATGATAAGCGGAATTATTCCGCACCCTGTTCCCAAGTCACATACTTTGTCTTTTCGACGGTATTGTGAAAAATCGGCGAGAAGAAAAGCGTCGGTGCCGAAACGGTATTCAGTACTTGCACAGACATATATTTTATCGGTAAGCTTTTCGTATTTATATTCCGTCACTTTATCGTACCTCCGCCCACAACAATATCACCGTCATATAAAACAACCGCCTGACCGCTTGTAACTGCTCTCTGCGGTTCGTCAAACTCAACCATATATTCACCGTTTCCGAGATACGAAACAACCGCAGGCTGTTCATGCTGACTGTAGCGTGTTTTTGCGGTAACTCTCATTGGTTCAGTAATTTCGGCAACCGATATAAGATTAACGTCATAAGCAATAAGACTTTTTGTGTAAAGGTCTTTTTCGTCACCGAGAGTGACCGTATTCGTAAAAATATCTTTCTTCACGACATATGCAGGTTTGCCGAGAGAAATTCCGAGACCTTTACGCTGTCCTACCGTATAGTTTATAATTCCCCTATGCTTTCCGAGAATTTTTCCGTCTGTACTTATAAAATTCCCTTCAGGCACTTCTGTCTCCGTAAATTTTTTTATAAAACTTACATAATCACCGTCAGGTACAAAACATATATCCTGACTATCGGGTTTATCGGAATTTACAAGTCCCGCACTTTCCGCAATCTGACGGACTTCCGACTTTTCAAGATTTCCAAGCGGAAAAATGGTGTGTGAAAGCTGTTCCTGAGTAAGCGAATACAGGACGTAAGTCTGGTCTTTGCTTCTGTCTTTCGAACGTTTCAGTAAATATCTTCCTGTTTTTTCGTCGTATTCGTTGACGGCATAATGTCCCGTAGCTATGTAATCGTAATCCAGTTCCATGGCACGACGGAGCATCTTGTCAAATTTAACGTGTCTGTTACATTCAATACACGGATTAGGTGTACGTCCGCAGAGATAGCTTTCAGCGAAATTCTTCATTACACACTCACGGAAATTATCCCTGAAATTAAATACAAGATGTTCAAAGCCAAGACGATGAGCCACACTTCTTGCGTCCATAACGTCCGACAATGCACAGCAGGTCTTTCCCTCTTTTTCAGCCTCAACAATATCTTCATCGGAAAAAAGTTTAAGAGTAACTCCCATTACCTCGTATCCCTGTTCCCTGAGAAGCAGTGCGGAAACGGAACTGTCCACTCCTCCGCTCATTCCTACCATAACTTTCTTCATAATTCAACATTCCTTTATATAAAAATACAGGCGAACACCGTTCGCCCTATAAAATACTTTCAATTTTATCCAGTGATTCAAAATAATAGTCTGCAATCTGTTCAATAATATCACGTTCAGTAGCCGAAATCTCATCATATAGTCCGACAGTAACAAAACCTGCTTTCATAGCTGTTTCGATACAGTGAAGTGAATCTTCAACAACAAGAATTTCATTCGAGGAAAAACCAAGACGTTCCGCACCGCCAATATATATATCAGGAAAATTCTTTCCTCTCGGATATTCACTCTCGGTAAGCAGAAACTTAAAACGTCCGTATATTCCAAGACGTTTCAGAACTGCTTCCGCAAGACTTTTATAAGTAGCAGTAGCGATACCGTATGGAATATTTTTTCTGTCCAGTATATCAAGAACTTCATTGACATAAGGTTTAAGGGGAATATTTTCCTCATACTCAATACGGACAAGTTCTTCTATACGGTCAACAATATATTTCACTGAACATTTCAGCCCGAAATTATTTATAAAATATTCCGCCGCACTTTCAATAGTAAGTTTTTTGACCTTGTCCGAAACGTCAGCAGGAGGATTGTCAACACCGTTTTCTTTCAGAAAAGCACGGTCTATATTACACCATATATTCATTGAGTCTATAAGTGTGCCATCAAGGTCAAAAATTATACCTTTAATCATTCCGTTGTTTCTTCCGTTGTGTCAGCTTCTGTATCTTCCTCGTAAACCGATTCCGTGTACTCGGCATCTGTTGTAATTTCAGGCTCGGACTTTGTAACGGACTTAGGCTCGGCATCAAGACCGTTTTCAGCGTCACCGCATATAACAACTGCCTGTTTGCCGAGTATATCATATATTCTTTCAAAACTTTCAATGGAATAAGTAGTATTTCCTACAAGCGGGTCTGCCGCATATACAACGCCGTTATCATAATCGTAACCATAAATAGTAAGACAGTGCTGATACGTACAGAACCACATTTCTTCACCGTTTTTTGCTGTATATACGTACTCAGGCTTTGTATCAAGAAGATACATTGTCGTCCATACTATAACGGGACGACCCTGCTCAATCTGATAGAAAAGCTCCTGAAAGTCTGTTCCCGTAAGGTCTACGGGGTAGCAGTCCGATTTTTCGATACGAAAAAACAGTTTTGCAGCCTTGCATATTACGGGAGAACTACAGCCAAAACCGGTATGTGATTTAGGGTCGCCTATATAGCACTCATTCATAGTATATTCTCCGTTGAAGTCAACGGGCATATATTCATCGCACATTGTAACCTTGTCAACATCAAAACCGAGAAAATTAAGAGTCTGCGTAAGTGCCGTAATTTCACAGCCTGTCGGAAGTTCGGGATTCTGCATAACTGTTTCAAAGTCATCAATCACTGCTTTTTCGGGAAGTTCGTAATCATTATTATAAATATCAATAGTTGTCGGTTCTGTAGTGATTTCTTCGGGGATTTCCTTTTCAATATACTGCTCGGGTTCATTGGAATCCTGATTCTTGTATTCTTCACCCTCGACGTAACTTCCGTCTAATTCAATGGTATCGGCATCAGCCTCTGTTGAACTGTTCATGAGCATTACCCTGTTTCCGCAGGAAGTAAGTGTTATTGCTGCGACAGCCGTAACGGCTGTAATCTTCAGAAATTCAGATATCATTTTTTACTCCATATCTATCATAATTTTTGCCCTGTAATCCTTCTGGGCGGAAGTCACTGTTCCAAGTGAAAGACCATATACATCAGAGGCTCTTATTTCAATATCCGCAAAACGCTTTGCAGTTTCACCAAGCTGTGAAAGCTTTGCAATGGACGAAGCATAAGGAATAGCTGTAGCCCCTTTTGCCTGTGCAAGTATATCACGACCTCTTTCATTAAAGGCAAGTATTCTGCCGAAAGGAGAAAAACTTTTCATATCTTCTTTTGTTATTCCGAGAAGAATTGAAAGCATTATCCTTCTGATACGTGCCATTGTATATCTTTTTGTTTTTACGGTAAAGAAAAGCTCGTCAAGCGACCCCGCCATTCTTGCACCATATATTCTATGTTCCAGTCCCTGTCCCACGTCATTTATAAGAGAAATTTCCTGAGGAGACGATGTGCGGAGCTTGTACAGCATAACCCTTTCAAGTCTGCTGAGTGAGGCTATTTCTCCATTACGCATAGCATCTTCCAGAGCGTCCCCCCATAGTGACGTTGTATAAGGACGGATTAAAGAAACACTTTTTTCCGTCACAAGTCTGCTCCTTATATCAGACGCACTTGTTATATTTCCCGAAGATACTGTACCGTCATGAGCCGTGCCTGTTCTTTTTACAGTAAACGGCTTCATCTTTGAGGAAAACTTAATCATTGCCCTGAGATACTCTATGGCAAGAAGATTATTGGGTTCTGCTATAACAGAAGCTGTCTGAGGGTCAAAACCGTTTATAACGGAATTAAGTGCCTTTGGATAAGTATAACCTTTTTCCATGATATTTATTATTTCGTCATGGCACGAAAGAGCGACTTTCTGTATAGTTCCGAGAGCATTGTATAACTTTTTTATGTCTCCGCACTCACTACCGAAAGACAATTCTTCAACCACTCCGAGTGAGTCAAGAAGCCATACCGCCCCAGCCGCAAAATTTTCAGCCGAAGAAAGACAATACTGTACCGGCAGTTCAATTACAAGGTCTACCCCCGAACGAACCGCTAATTTTGCCCTTTCCAACTTATCCATAACGGCAACGTCGCCCCTCTGAACAAAATTTCCGCTCATGACAGCAACAATATGTGTAGCACCGTTTTTTCTTGTTTCACGGATATGATGAAGGTGTCCGTTATGGAACGGATTATACTCGCAGATAATACCGCTGATTTTCATTTTACTACCTCTTTTCACAAATTTCAATGTTTAATGAAAAAATTTCATTTATTGTACATATTATTTGTAATTTTATGGAATCCTTTGTTTATTTTTTTCCTATTTTATAAATTTAACTGAATAAATTTCCGAAAAGGTCTTGCATTTTACGGAAAAAAGTATATAATTATATATGCAATACATTACTTTGAAAGGATTGTGAATATTCAATGATTATTTTAGTTGTTAACGCAGGAAGTTCGTCACTCAAATACCAGCTTATCAATATGGACGACGAAAGCGTAATTGCAAAGGGCAACTGCGACAGAATCGGTATCGACGGTCACATTTCACACAAAACAGGAGACGGAAAGTCATTTGAGGCTGACTGCTCTTTCCCCACTCATACAGAAGCTTTTATGAAGCTTGTTGAGGCTCTTACAACAGGAGATGCAAAGGTTATTGACAGCATGGACGAAATCTCCGCTGTAGGTCACAGAATTGTGCAGGGTGCGGATATTTTTGACAAGTCCGTACTTGTTACAGACGAAATCATAGACAAAATCGATGAACTGCGTGAACTTGCTCCTGTTCATAACCATGCCCATGCACTCGCCCTCAGAGCCTGCAAAAAGGTTATTCCCGAAAACGTGCCGCAGGTTGTTGTATTTGATACAGCTTTCCATCAGACAATGCCCCCGAAGGCTTATATGTTCGGACTTCCCTATGAGGATTATGAAACCCTCCATGTAAGAAAGTACGGTTTCCACGGTACTTCACACAGATTCGTTTCCGCTGCTCTCGCCGAAGCTATGGGCAAGGACATAAAAGACCTCAAGATTGTTTCATGTCATCTCGGCAACGGTTCTTCTATCACAGCAGTTGACGGCGGTAAATCAGTTGATACTTCAATGGGATTCACTCCGCTTGACGGCGTTGTAATGGGAACACGTACAGGTGCGGTTGACCCGTCAGCCGTTACATTCGTAGCAGCAAAACACGGTTTTACAGCTTCACAGATGAGTGACTACATGAACAAAAAGTCAGGATTCCTCGGCGTTTCCGGCATTGGTTCAGACAACCGTGACATTACAGACGCAGCCGCTCACGGAAATGAAAGAGCAAAGCTTGTTTCTGATATGCTTGTTTATGAAATCAAGAAGTATATAGGTTCATATGCTGCTGCAATGAACGGTCTTGACGCTGTTCTTTTCACAGGCGGTATAGGCGAAAACGCTTATGATGTAAGAGAAAAGGTATGTGAAGATATGGAATTTTTCGGTATCAAGCTTGACAAATCCGCAAATGACGGTCTCAGAGGTCAGCTCAAGAAGATTTCTGCCGACGATTCAAAGGTTGAAGTGTGGGTAGTTCCGACAAACGAAGAGCTTCTTATTGCAAGAGATACACTCGCCCTCATATCAAAGTAATCGGTAATATTATTATACATTAGTATGATATAAAAATCAACACATTTTTATAAATACGCTTTCTTTTTGACGAAGAAAGCGTATTTTTCGTTAATATAGTGCTAAATTTCCGCATATCCGACAAAAATATTTTTTTCATGAATTTTTTGCTTTTCTATTGACAAAAATTTAAAAATGATATATAATCTTTAATACTGCTGTAATAAAATTGATAAAGGAGTGTTTTTCTATGATTAAAACTGTTGTTAATATTGAAGGAATGATGTGCAAAATGTGCGAAAAGCACGTTAATATGGCTGTAATTGAGGCATTTGTTACCGAAAATGTAACTTCCTCCCACAAGACAGGTGAAACAGAAATAATTACAGAAACAGCACCCGATGAAACAAAACTGCGTGAGGCAGTCGAGAAAGCGGGATATAAGGTCATCTCCGTAAAGAGTGAACCCTATGAAAAGAAAAAATTCGGTTTATTCAGAAAGTAATAAACTTCTTTTCTGCTGTATTTCTACAATACAGCAGTTTTTTTATTTACAGGAAAGGAATACATAAAAATGAACATTCAGATTTCAGAACATTTCACAACAAAAAAACTCCTGAGCTTCTGTCTGCCGTCAATAATAATGATGATTTTCACGTCGGTATACGGCGTTGTAGACGGACTTTTTGTATCAAACTATGCCGGTGATACGGCATTTTCGGCTGTAAACTTCGTAATGCCTCTGCTCATGATATTTGGTGGTCTCGGTTTCATGTTCGGAACAGGAGGAAGTGCCATAGTTGCGAAAACCATAGGAGAGGGTAAAAAAGACAGGGCAAACGAATATTTTACAATGATAGTCTGTGTAAATACCATAGTCGGCATTATACTTGCTGTACTGGGATTTATTGTCCTTAAACCTGCCACTGTACTTATGGGTGCGGACGAAAATATGTTAGACTACTGTATGAAGTATGGTAAAATACTTATATGTGCCGTACCTTTTTTCATGTTGCAGAACATATTTCAGAGTTTCTTTGTTGCCGCAGGAAAGCCCGACATTGGTCTTAAAGTATCCATTTTATCGGGTGTGGTAAATATGGTATTTGACTTCTTATTCATAGGCGTATTCAACTGGGGCGTACAGGGTGCGGCAGCGGCTACAGCACTTTCACAGATTGTGGGTGCTATAATACCCGTATTCTACTTTGCATCTGCAAACAGCAGTATGCTTAAATTTGTAAAATTCAGATTCAATAAAAAAGTTATACTGCGTACCTGTACAAACGGTTCTTCAGAACTCATGACAAATATTTCAATGTCGGTTGTAAATATGTTATACAATAGTCAGCTTATGAAATACGCAGGTCAGGACGGTGTTGCAGCTTACGGTGTAATCATGTACGTAAGCTTTATATTTGTATCAATATTCATAGGATTTTCAATCGGTTCAGCACCAATTGTAAGCTACAATTACGGTGCGAAAAATTCTGATGAACTGAAAAGTATTCTTCGTAAAAGTATTGCCGTAATCGCCTGGACTTCTGTTGCAATGACAGTACTTTCACAGATTATCGCCTATCCGCTTGCCAAGATATTCGTCGGTTACAAACCTGAACTTTTTGAACTCACCATACACGCTTTCCGCATATATGCAATATCATTTATGTTATCAGGCTTCAATATATACGGCTCGTCATTCTTCACCGCACTCAATAACGGCATTGTTTCGGCAGTTATATCATTCCTTAGAACGCTTTTATTCCAGATTGTAATGGTTATATTCATTCCGATGATTTTCGGTCTCAACGGTATATGGGTATCAATTATTTTTGCAGAACTTCTTGCACTTTTCGTTACGATGTTCTTTATTTTCCGCAACAAATCCAAGTACGGCTATATGTAAAAAATTTCATTCACCTATCACAAAATGCGGATTGAAAACAGGAAATATATGTGCTATAATTATATACATCACAACATGAAAGGTGTGTATATATTGGCTAAAAAAACCGAAAAAATCATAAAGCCCGCCCCTGTGAGAATAAATGCTCCTGTGGATTCGGGTCTCACTTCGGAACAGGTAAGCAAACGGCTTGAGGACGGATTCAACAACAAACCCGTTGAATCTCCGTCAAAAACGGTCAAAGAAATTATAAGCGAGAATGTTTTTACTTACTTCAATTTTATATTTTTGATTCTTGCGTGTCTGCTTGTATTTGTCGGTTCTTACCGTGATATGACTTTTATCCCGATAATCGTTGCAAATACCCTTATAGGAATTTTTCAGGAACTCCGTTCAAAGAGAACTCTTGACAAGCTTACTATGCTTAATGCCCCCGTTACAACCGTTATACGTGACGGTAAGGAAATGACAGTGCAGTCACAGCATCTTGTACTTGACGACATAGCAGTTTTCAGAGCAGGTAATCAGATAAGTGCAGACGCTGTTATAATTGACGGAAATGTTTCTGTAAACGAGTCGCTTCTTACAGGTGAGTCCGACGAAATAGTAAAGGGAAGCGGAGACATACTTATGTCGGGAAGTTTCGTTGTTTCAGGCACGTGCCGTGCAAGACTTGAAAAAGTCGGAAGTGATTCATATATTTCACAGCTTACATTACAGGCAAAGCGTTCAAAAAAAGGCGAACAGTCCGAAATGATACGCTCACTCAACAAAATCGTAAAGATAGCAGGTATAATAATTATCCCTATCGGTATTTTTATGTTTTATCAGCAGTACTTTATAAACGATATTCCCATGAAAGACAGTATTGAAGCTATGGTAGCCGCCGTCATAGGAATGGTTCCCGAGGGACTTTTTCTTATCGCAAGTACCACCCTCGCCATAAGTGCAATGCGTCTTGCTTACGGAAAGGTACTTGTTCATGACATGAAATGTATAGAAACACTTGCCCGTGTTGACGTTCTATGTGTGGACAAGACAGGTACTATAACCGAAAATTCAATGTGTGTTACTGATGTTGTGCCGATAATCAATGATATGTCAGCAGACGAACTGCAGGGACTTCTGAGTGATTTTACCGCCGCACAGGCTTCCGACAATGAAACAATGGCTTCTCTTAAAAATCATTTCCGCAGTCCTGCCGGAAGAAAACCTATAGGAAGGACAGGCTTTTCCTCAAAATACAAATACAGCAGTGTTACTTTTGAAAACGGTTCATATATAATCGGAGCTCCTGATTTTATAATACAGGAACAGTCCGACAAAATCAAACAGATTATTGAATCAAACAGCCGTAAGGGTCACAGAATTCTTGCGTTCGGAAGATACGGCGGTATTCCCGACGGTAAGGAACTCAAAGACGATTTTATTCCGATATGCTTTATTATACTTTCCAATCCAATACGTGAAAACGCCGTTGAAACATTTAAGTTCTTTGCGGAACAGGGTGTTGAAATAAAGGTAATATCGGGTGATAATCCCGTTACCGTTTCGGAAGTTGCAAAACAGGCAGGCATTGAAAACGCCAAGAATTACATTGACGCTTCAACCCTTACAACAGACAACGCTATTTATGACGCTGTTCAGAGATACACCGTTTTCGGACGTGTTACCCCCGACCAGAAACGAAAATTTGTAAAGGCTCTCAAACTACAGGGAAGAACCGTTGCGATGACGGGCGACGGTGTAAACGACGTTCTCGCCCTGAAAGATGCAGACTGTTCCGTTGCAATGGCTTCGGGAAGTGAGGCGGCAGCTCAGGTCTCACAGCTTGTACTGCTTGAATCGGACTTCTCAAAAATGCCGGACGTTGTTATGGAGGGGCGACGTGTTGTCAATAACCTCGAACGCTCGGGAAGTCTTTTCCTTGTAAAAAATATTTTTTCTCTCATAATGTCAATACTTTCAATATGTTTCGGAATTACCTATCCTCTCAAACCTTCACAGATTTCGCTTATAAGTATGTTTACAATAGGTCTGCCCGCACTCGTCCTCTCACAGATGCCTAATCAGGATATGATACGTGGAAAATTCATGACAAATATTCTGCTGAAAGCTTTTCCCGCAGGTCTTACAGATACAATAATAGTTGCGGCAATGGTATTTTTCGGAAACGCCTATGCCGTTGACCAGTCGGATATTGCAACAGCTTCAACTATTCTGCTTTGCATTGTCGGTCTTATGATTCTCTTTGAAATAAGCCGACCGATGAACGTCTATAAAATGACTTTATGGATATTCTGTATATTTGGACTTACTTTCTGTATGATTTTCATCAGCGACCTTTTCGGAATTTCAGGAATGTCAACAAAGGCTATTCTGCTTTGTATAAACTTCTCAATCATTGCAGAACCGTTCATGCGGTATCTTACAATGCTTTTCAATAAGATAAAAGAACTATTTACAAAAAGTGAAACCGCTAAAAAACGAGAAATAGAACTTTAAATATAAAAGGGACTTTTATAAAGTCCCTTTTTTTTCGCATATATAAAGCCACTGACAGTCCGAACAGACCTCTTTAAGCTTGCCGGCAGAAATTATTCTGTCATTTACTTTTTTCCGAAAGTCTTTCCACCTGATTTTTTCACCGTCTGAAATTCCGCACAAATCCATTACTTTTCTGTCATATTGTGAAACCTTTTCGTTACTCTTGCATATTCCGTCTTTGAGATTCGGGCATTTCCGACATATAATATCACTTTTTAAAGTAATTTCCGTCTCAGGATTTTCACGGTTCAGCATTTCTGTAACATCGGTCATATTTTGCGTAAACTCTCGACTGTAGCCTTTTCCCTCAAAAAAACCGATACAAAGCCCATGATGAAACCTTATTTTACACTCTGACATATTTTTTCACCCTCACAGAAATACCAACCGCACAAATCATCTTCAGCAGGTCAAAAAGCACATAAGGTGCAACACAGGCGGTCAGCCCGTATAAAAAGCCTGTTTTTGTGACGTGTATAAACCAAAGTGTTCCGCAAAGATAACATACCACCATACCGATAACCAACGAAACAATCTGTATGTAAAGTCTGTTTCCGAAACACTTTTCAGCACCCCAGAATACAAATGCGAGGAAAAGAAATCCCCATATATAACCACCTGAATAAGAAGTCAACGCACTGAATCCTGCACTGAATCCCGAAAAAACAGGCACACCTACCGCACCGATAAGAATATAAACCAGTATTGAAAAAAATCCTTTTTTTCCGCCGAGAATACTCATGGTACAGAATACCCCGAAAGTCTGCAAAGTAAACGGAATGGCAGTCGGTACGGAAATCCAAGAACATACCGCCATAATCGCCGAGAACATGGCAATAAGAACAATTTCTCGTGTGTTAAAGAATTTTGAACGTGATACAACATTTTCTGACATAAAAAAGTCCTCCTTTAAATTTATCAGACTTATTATATCACAAAGTTTCACAATTGTCAACCTTATTCTAAAATTAAGGTGACATTATTTTTTTCATGTTGTTTTTACGTCTCATGCGGTTAATATTCCTCTCAAAGTCTCCGCTGTCAATCCAGTCGGCAAGAAAATACTGCTCCAGCATTGGAACGGTACAGGAATAAAAACCTATTTTTTCATTATAAAGCTGTAAAAGTCTTTCGGGAAGAATCATATATCCTGCACGCATTGACGGTGCAATAGTTTTTGAAAAAGTGTTTATATATATCACACTTCTGTCGGGACACATTGAAAAAAGAGTTTCAGGAGCAACTCCCGTCATTATAAATTCGGAATCATAGTCATCTTCAATAATAAACGCATTTCTGTTTTCTGCCCACCTTATGTACTCTGCACGTCTTTCCGCCGAAGCAGTTATATTACTCGGAAAGCTGTGAAAAGGCGTTACATGAAGTACAGAGGCAGACGTTTTTTCAAGTTCGTCCGTGCGTATTCCCTCTGAATCCATTTCAAGCATATCACAGACCGCACCGTTTGCCGTATAGACTTCCCTTATTTTTTCATACGACGGATTTTCAAGTGCAATTATTCTTTCCCTGCCGAGCATCTGTATACAAAGTCCGTAAAGGTATTCTGCTCCAGAACCAATTATTATCTGATAAGGTTTTACTTCAATATTCCTGCTCCTCATGAGATAACGCCTTATAGCGTCACGGAGTTCGGGACAGCCGTTGGGGTGTGACTTCATCAGGATTCTTTCACCGTAATCGGAAAGGACACGTCTCATTCGTCCTGCAAACGACGAAAAAGGAATATCAGACGAAACAGATATATTTTCAGAAGTCTGCAATGATGTTTTTTCGGATATAACTTCACCCGAAGGGAAACTTCTCTCGGGACTGTAAACGACATAATATCCGCTCCTTTCCCGTGTTTCACAATAATCTTCGTCGCAGAGCATGGAGTAAGCGTGTTCAACGGTAACTATACTAACTCCGCAGTCCGCAGAAAGAGAACGTTTTGACGGAAGTTTTGAACCATAAGGAAAAGCCCCCGAAACAATCTTGTTTCTAAGTGCCTGATAAATCTGTATATAAACAGGTTTATTGCAGTTAAAATCAATCTGAATATTCATAATAAAAACTCCTTTCCTCATAATACAAATAAATTATACCACTGTGGATATAATATGTCAATTCGTTATTATAAAACACGTCTCCCCGCAAAAAATCAATTTTGCAGGGAGATTAAATAAGGAGGTTGAATTTTGTAGATTTCGTTAATAATATTTATTATCAGAAACTATCATAATAAAAATATTCTATATTTCCGTCGGGCCATTGCAGAGCAAATGAACAATCAATATTATCTGTAATAATTTTTGCCTTGATAGTACTGTCATTTGCACCCATATGGAAAGTAATTTCATCACCGTTTATGAAATATGTGAAAGATAATCCTATACCGTCTTTTGTATTTATATAGTTTCCGCTTGTACCGCCCTCATAAAAAGTAAATACTCTTTCGTCATTCACACCATAACCATAATATGATGAACCGGAAAGAATAATTTCCTCTTTAAACTTTGTAAAAATGGGGTCTCCGACATTAAAATGCCATATCTCTGTTCCGCCCATTTCATCAAACTGTACAGTAAAGTTTTCTGCGTCATTGGGATTTACAATAGTTCCGATTCTTTTATTAAGCTCACTGTCAAGGTAACCAAAAGAAAACTGATTTTCAACTATTTCATAATTACATTTCACTTTGGTTTCGTCCATTATATTTCCATAATCATTAAAGGCAAATTTTACCAGTGTACCATCCGGTGAAAAATCAAAGCCCATACAACCGCTTACGCCCTCAATTTCGGCATAATATAAACCACTAAGATAAGTTTTCTGTGCTTCCGACTGAGTATTATTATCTGTAACAGGCTCTGTTACAGGCGGAGCAGTTGTCGGTGCTTCTGTCACAGGAGGTGCGACAGGTGCTTGTGTTGCAGGCTGTACGGGTGTATTATTGTTGCTGTTATTATTATTCACAACGGGGGTATCGTTTGTTTCCGCCGTATATCCTGTGGAAGATTCTTCAACAGCCGGTGGTGTCTGAGGAGTTCCGCCCACAATTATTCCCGAATAATCGGCATCATTTGCATAGTCATGACCACCTGCAACATATCCCTTTTCTTTTGTTGTTCCGGTAGCCTGTTCCGATATGTTGTCAGCCTCTGAGTCATAACTGCTTACCGCAGGTGGATTGTCAAGTTCAAAATCATCATCACCATTGAGATTCCTGTGAAGCAGAACAACACTTGTAATTCCTACAGCGGCTATAACAAAAGCAGCGGCAGACGCAGCGTACTTATACCAGGAAGCACGGTTATAGCGTTCAGTTCCCGAAACAATAATTTCTTCCCTGCCGTCGTCGTCGGTATCAGTGGAAAAACCGCTTTTCTTCATACATTTCTTTAAAATGCGTTTTTTGGAATGTTCATCAAGTGCAGGATAATTTTCTGCTATTTCCTCAACAGAAAGGTCATCAAGGTTATTCAGCTGATTCATAAAATCTTTTTCGTTTTTATTCATAATAATCACCATTTCTAAGGATTGTACCTATTTTCTTTCTTGCACGTATACTTCTTTTTTGTACAGCACCCGATGTCATTTCAAGCATTTTTGCAATTTCATGCACTGTATGATTGTAAAAATACTGATATACTATTATTGAACTGTCAGGCTCTCCGAGTGATTTAACTATATTCCAGAGATTCTGACTGAATATGCGTTTTTCCGCTTCTTCTTCGGTATCGTCGGACGACGGCGGAATAACAATACTTTCGTCGTCTATATCCGAACACATATTATTTCTGCCTGTAATTTGTCTGAAAGCGTCAATAGCCCTGCGTTTTGCGATAGTGCTTATATATGACTTGAGACTTCCGCTTTCCGACGAAAATCTTCCTGCATTCCTGAAAAATTCAATCATAATGTCACTTACGCAGTCCTCAACATCTTCTCTTGAACCACAGTTACCGATTTTATTGAGAACTATAGCATATATGAGATTACCGTACTGTTCAATAAAATATTCATAAGCCTTCTGAGGAGAATCTTCAAATAAATACTCCCATTCCAAATCGGTCATTTCTTCACCTCCACCACCTGTTAATACATTCGCATGATACAATAAAAAAGGACATATTTTTAAGATATTTTTTTATTTTAATACCCACCTTTATATATTCTATCACGTTTTATTCATTCACGCAAATTATTAATATAAAGTTTACAAAAAATTCATATATTTTTTCTGTAAAAAATGTCACATCTCATTAAGAAAATGTGTTATATTATACAGGACGTCCGAAAGAGAGGTGATTTGATGACACACGAAGATTCCGAAAAAATAAAAAGGATTTATGAAATTTACGAACAGCCTATGTACAGAATATCATTCGCCGTACTCAAAAGAAGCGACCTTGCGGAAGATGCAGTTTCAGACGCTTTCATAAGAATAATCGACCGTCTTAAAAAGATAAAAGACCCCGACAGCCCGAAAACAAAAGCATATATAGTCAAAGTAATAAAGAGTACGTCCATAAACATTTACAGAAAGAACAAACGCTCACTTGTCCGTGAAAGTCCGATAGATGAAAGTACAAAGCAGATTCCCGACACTTCACAGAACGTCGAGGAACACGTTGAGGCGGTAATGGACAGGCAGAACAAAAGAAATTTATTAAATAAACTTAACGAAACTGACCGTAATATTATAAATCTGCGATGCGGTAACGAACTTTCATGGAAAGAAGTTGCGGAAAGAACTTCCCTCACCGAAAGTACCGCACGGAAACGTTTTGAACGTGCCAGAAAACATCTTATCAACATGAAAGGAGATTTGACTGATGAAAAATATGAAACTCCCAGACAGCAATGAGTGGAAGAAAATAGTTGATGACGCATTTTCATCAGACGAATTCCACGTATTTTCTGAAAAATACAACATGAAAAAGCATTCTATGCAGTCAATGCGGAAAGGAATTACTATGAAAAAAAATAATTTAATCATGAATCTGACAGTTGCAGCGGCAGCTCTTACAGTTGTTGCAGTCCCGACGGTTATCTATCTCGGTTCAAACACCACACAACAGTATGCACAGGTATCGGACGAAGAAGAAACAAGCAAATTGACATCACAGGTGGAAGAAAAAGAAAATGACACAATCTATAACATTGAATTCGGCTGGTTGCCGGAGGACTTTGAATATAAAAATGAAGAGTCTTATACTTATTTTACAAATGCCATTAATGAAAAAGTCTTTATGATAGCCTCATTTATAAAAAATCTTTCCGGCGAAAAAACTGAAAACGGCAAGGCATTAACTGTACGTGATGAATATGATACCGACGATAAAACTATTGACATAAGATATAGTGATAATTATGTAGAAAATTCAACAAATAAAGACTGTACGAATTACGGACGTGTAGCAACAATATATTTTAAAAATACTCCGTATGAACTTGAACTGTTTGTAACCGACGACATCACAAAGGACGATTTCAGGAAAATTATTGAAAATGTAAGGCTTGTTCCGTCCGATACCGAAATAGCTGATATATATACTGGTGAGCAGGTGGCAGACACGGAAGTCACCATAACAGACGGTGAGGACGACGGACAGGTTAACGAAGAAATCCACCAGTTCGCAGAAGATGATATTGACTATGACACAATATATAACCTTGAATATGGCTGGTTGCCCGAAGGTCTCGAATATCAGGAAGACGAGAGTCCTTATGGAAGAAAATTCCATAATTGGAGTACTGACGACGGTATGACACCCATTTTTTCAAGAGTTCCGGAAGGTGTAACATATTACGAAGACATCGGAAACCCGGAAATAGAAGCTGCAAAGGGCGAATGGTTACTTGACGGCAAAACCGTTTCAATATATTACAGAGGCACTTATATTCCTGATAATCCTGAACATAATTTCGGACGTATAGCATTTATATATTTTGACAATACGCCGTATGTACTTCAGTTATATGTAACCGACGGCATTTCGGAAGAAGATTTCAAAAAGATTATTGATAACGTTAAACTTGTTCCGTCCGATACTGAAACAGCAGGAATATATACACAGCCTCAGAATGAACAGGAAAACACAGAATTCACAGTCGGTTCTTATGAAAATATGGGAATACCAGTCGAGGATAGTACTATAGCACAAGTCTGCGAAGAAGTCTATGAAAAAAATCCGGACATTTGGGGAAATGTTTCCGCTAAAGTAACCGGTGTGCGTTTCGATGACGATTTTAACGGGCTTACAACTGACGGCATAGGCTTGAAGGCTGATTACAGCGAGTATCTCAACACAGATGGCACGCTTGTTGAAAATGTACGCAAATGGGTTAAGTTTGAAAATGGTACTGAAACTGAATACGGAACTGAAACAGTACCGATAAGCGTTATGACGGTAAACATCACCTATACAAACAACGGTACAGAACCTGTTGACGATTACTGCGTATGTCCGACCTTACAGACAAAATATGACGGATATTTTTTCCGTCAACGCATTTACGATATAATTAAAATGCAGACAGAAATATCAACAAATAATATTGATTGTATTGATACTTTCAGATATCTTACAGCTGACGATATGCACTTCTCATTCAGTTGTCCGAAACAGTCCGATAAAAACAACATCAACATTGCTCCGGGAGAATCTGTTGAAGTAACGCTTGCATATATAGTTGAGGACAATTTACGTGACAATCTCTACCTTTCAATGAACGACAACGGCTTTGTTGACCTGTCCGATTTATTATCTTGTCAAGATTTATATTAACAAGATCTAGAATAACCTCCTTATAAAGAAACTCCCTGTAAAAAGGGAGTTTTTTATGTAGTCAGACTTTTATATTTTCACGTATCACGCTTTTTGCAGACGCTTTCCTTACGCATATCACACAGACTATAACGCAGTAAAGAGACGCAACAATCCATGCTGTCGGGTCTGAGAGACATATAGCTTTGAAACCATATTCGTTAATGAACGTTCTGCTTACAAATATTCGTGCGAACATCTCCAGCACACCCGAAAATATAGCCATTCCCGAGTAACCGATACCCTGTATACTCATACGGGTAGTATTTAAAATACCGAGTGACCAATAGAACAGACCGACGTGTATCATATATCTTGCCGCTTCTTCAATAACAATCGTTTCCGTACTTTTTACAAACATAAGTGCAAGAAATCTGCCGAAGAAAATAAGAACCATTCCAATTATTATTCCATATGAGGTATTTACAGCTGTACCCCTTATAATACCTTTTTTTACCCTGTCAATATTTCCCGCACCAAGATTCTGACTGCTGAATACCGACACACCCGTTGCTATTGCGTCAAAAGGGCACATCGCAAGCTGATTTAATTTGGAAGATACCGCAAACGCCGACTTATAAACATCATCAAGACTGTTATTTGCCGACTGCATGACCATAGCACCGATAGCTGTAATGGAATACTGTAATCCCATAGGAACACCCATTATAAAAAGTTCCTTTACGGCATATGAATTGTATCTGCATATATCTTTAGTGAGTTTCAGCAACGGATATTTCTTCTGAATAACTATGAAACAGGCAATACCACTACAGGCTTGTGCCATGATTGTGGCGAGTGCCGCACCTGCACAGCCAAGCGGTATAATTACTATGAATGTAAAATCAAGTATTATATTCAGAACAGCCGATACCGCAAGAAATATAAACGGCGTTTTACTGTCTCCTATGGCACGGAGCATACCTGAAAGAAGATTATATAACAACGAAAACGGTATGCCCGTAAATATGATAAACAGATACATATAAGCGTCTTTGCGGATATTTCCGGAGACTTTCATTATATCAAGAATACTGTTGCAGAAAATACAGGTTATGACAGTAAGAACAACTGCAAATATTCCAGTTAAAAGATATGAGTGAAAAACCGTACTGCGTAGCCTGTCAGTCTGATTTGCACCGAAATATTTAGCCATAGGTATTCCGAATCCTGCACAGATACCGATACAGAAACCGAGAACAAGAAACAATACACTACTTGTTGCACTGACCGCCGCAAGAGCGTCAACACCAAGTACACGACCGACTATTGCCGCATCAATCATGTTGTAAGCCTGTTGTAAAATGTTTCCTAAAAGTAAAGGCAATGAAAAGCTGAGAATAAGCTTTATAGGACTGCCCTCTGTCATGCTTTTAGTCATGCTGACATCACTCCTTTTTTTGTATATCGATTAGCATTTTAGCACTTTTTTACTGCAATGTCAACTGTTATCCGATAAATTCACATGACAAAAAAAGGACCTTAAAAAGTCCTTTTTTTATACAAAATATTCTGTAATTCGTGTGATAAATAATTTTTTATCCGTAATAATATCAGAGATTAAGACCGTCGAAACTATCTTCAAGCACCTGTCTTGAATTCTGGAACTTTTCCTTTTCCTCATCTGTGAGTGAAAGTTCAACAATTTCCTTTACACCGTTTCTTCCGATAATACACGGTACACCTATAAATACGTTCTTGCTGTCGTACTCTCCGCAGAGTTTTGCAGAAACGGTCAGCACGCTGTTTTCATCACCGAGAATAGCCTTTATAATACGTGTTATAGCCATACCGATACCGTAATAAGTAGCCCTCTTTGCCTCAATAATCTTATAAGCAGCTGTACGCACCTGCTCCTCAATGGATTGCATATCATCTATATTGTAATCATTGCGTTCGTCCTCAAGAATCTCGGTAACAGACTTGGTTGCAAGCATAACCTGAGAAAGAGGAACAAATTCACTGTCTCCGTGTTCACCGATAACATAGGCGTGAATATTTTTCGGGTCAACCGTGAAATAGTCACCGAGAAGATAACGGAGTCTTGCGGTATCAAGAGAAGTACCCGTACCGATAACTCTTGACGCACCGAAACGTGAGAGTTCATAGGTAACTCTTGTCATGATGTCAACAGGATTTGTTGCAACAAGGAATATGCCGTCAAAACCTGATTTGACTACAGGATTTATAATAGAGCGGAAAACCTCTGTATTTCTTTGCAGAAGGTCAAGACGGGTTTCGCCCTCTTTCTGTGCGACACCTGCGGCTATAACCACAATATCAGCGTCTTTGCAGTCCTTGTAATCACCTGCATATATTCTCATATTTGACTTTGCAAAAGCAAGACCATGATTCAAATCCATAGCCTCACCGTTTGCACGTTCCCTGTTTACATCAATAAGTACAAGCTCATTGCATATACCGCCCTGATTTACAAGAGCATATGCAAAACTCATACCTACCATACCTGTACCAATCAGCACTACTTTTCTTTTATCAGTATTCATATTAAACCTCCGTAACTGAAATTATATATTAATTATACACCATATTTATCCACAAGTCAATAGTAATTCTATAAAAATAACAATAAACAATATAAAAAACAGACTGCAAATACAGTCTGTTCTTTCTGAATTATAATTCAATACCGTTCTGTATGAGGAGTTTTCTTGCCGATTCAACGGAGTCAACGCCCTCTGCATTTTTTACAGGTGCAAATTCCTTACTGCGTTCTACCTCATAAGGCAGACAGCTTTCCTGAAGATGAACCATATCAAGAACAAGAGTCTCAAATTTATAGCCGTTGTTCTTTTCGGGAATGACAAAACCGCCGTTATTGTCCATATACGGAATTTTCTTCTCAACAACGTGTACAGGCATTTTTTCGGCAATAATATCTTCAAGCCTGTCCACTCTGAAAAGGTAATTGAGAATTACGCCATATTTATAGGCAAGCTGACCGTTTTCCGTAACAAGAGTACGCATTTCCTCAGTCATTTCATAATATTCCACGATAGACGGCTTGCCGTCCTCCAGACAAAGCACGCCTACTCTTTCTTCAGGTGAAACTTTGCTTACCACCTTGCTTCCCGACTGACTTCCCGAATTTATAACCGCACCTATAAAACATGGGTCTGCAATCTGCTGGAGAACATTGTCAACCGCAAAAACGTTTATCCATTCAATACCTTTTTTCTTTATGTCATTTAAAAGTCCCGCACGCACTATTGATGAAAACCAACCGCCGTTGCCGTTCGGGGAAATAGATATATCGGATTTACTTTCCATGTAGATTTTACCGTTGAAATCAACAGACGGTGCCATATCCTGAATAAAAAACTTTATATAACTACTGTCGTATCCAAAATAATTCTTTTCCTCAAAGAAATTTACCGTATCATGATGATTTTTTTCGCTTGTCATGATATACAGCGGAACATATGAACCTGTACTTTTCACTATTTTCATGAGGTTATTCATAAGACATTCAAATATATAGAGTTCCTTTGAAACACCTATGTTGAACATTCCCTTAGGCTTGTCAAAACCAAGACGTGTACCCTGTCCGCCTGCAAGAAGAACAGCGGCAACTTTTCCCTCTTTTATTGCCTCTGAACCTGCGGAATAGTATTTTTCTCTGTTTTCCGCAATATCTTCAATAGTAACAGCCCCAAGCGGTTCAAACTTTCCTCTTTTTGATAAAGCATTTTTTTCTTCACTCAGATTTTCAAGAACAGAAAAATCAGTCATTTCAATCTGCGAAAGAAGTTCAGCCCTTTCATTTTCATTCAATTCGTCATAATAAGCAAGTATATGCTCCTGACCATATTTTTTCAGTATGTCTTTTGCTGCATCAAATGTAATCACAGATACAACCCCCTCTGAATATTTTTAATTTTACAGAAATATCTCACTCTGTTCTGAATATTATATCATATTAACCTGCGTCGGTCAAGCATATAATAGTCAATTTATATAAATATATGCTAAACATCTGTAATAATACAGGCGGTTTTATTATTTTTCAACAAAAATTATTGTTGAAAATTAAACAAAGATACATATCAGGTTGCAAACTGACTGTTATAAAGTTCAGCATAGAAACCTTTGTTATCCATAAGTTCACCATGATTTCCCTGTTCGATAATGTTACCGTTTTTCATAACAAGAATGGTATCGGAATTTTTTATAGTTGAGAGACGGTGTGCAATAATAAAACTTGTACGTCCTTCCATAAGCTTTGTGAAAGCTTTCTGTATACGGTGTTCAGTTCGCAGGTCTATGGAACTTGTCGCCTCATCAAGAATAAGCATAGGCGGATTCATGAGCATGATTCTTGCTATACATATAAGCTGTTTCTGACCCTGAGAAAGTCCGCTGTCCTCGCTTATAACGGTATCATAGCCGTTGGTAAGACGTTTAATAAAGCCGTGGGCATAGACTGATTTTGCCGCCTCCGTAATCTGTTCACGTGTAGCATCGGGTACGCCATAGGCGATATTTTCCGCAACAGTCCCCGTAAATATCCATGTTTCCTGAAGAACCATTCCAAACTGGCTCCGCAGGCTGTCACGTGTTATATCGTTGATATTTTTTCCAGAAACCGTTATATTTCCGCTGTTTATGTCATAAAAGCGAAGAAGAAGATTTATAATTGTCGATTTTCCACAGCCTGTAGGTCCTACTATAGCAACTTTCTGACCTGATTTAACATCAAGACTGAAGTTACGGATAAGTTCCGTTTCAGGATTATAGGAAAAACGCACATTCTCAAAGCTTAAATCTCCATTACATTCTGTAATTGTTTCCTTGTCTAAATCGTCGGGAACTTCTTCCTCATCAAGTACGTCAAAAACTCTCTGAGCAGAAGCAACGGCATTCTGCAATTCTGCAAAAACACCCGATATTTCATTGAAAGGCTTTGTATACTGATTGGAAAAGGAAAGGAAACTTGTCAGTTTTCCAACGGTCATAGTTCCGATAAAACCAACAGAACCTATTACACCGAGTGAACCGAGAAGTCCGACTGCCGCATAAATCATGCCGTTCACAAAACGTGTTACAGGATTTGTTATAGAACTGAAAAAAGTAGCTTTTACACCGATTTTTCCATAATCCCTGTTTATCCTGTCAAAACGTTCCATTGCCCTCTCATCATAGACAAAAGCTTTGACAATTTTCTGATTTCCTGCCATTTCTTCAGCAAGTCCAACCATATCACCCCTTAGTTTTGACTGTTTCATATATGAATCGTGAGAAGCCTTTGTGATTTTGGAAGCAGCTATAAATGAAAGAGGTGTCATGATTACAACCACAATCGCTATCCTGAAATTTATGAACATCATAAAAATCAATGTGCCGACAATGGTCATGATACTGCTGAAAAACTGCGTAAATCCCTGCAAAAGACCGTCCGAGACAATTTCAATATCATTTATTACACGGCTTGTCAGTTCACCTTTAGTATGACCGTCGATATATTTCAGCGGAACTCTTTCAAGCTTATTGAAAATATCCGCACGCAAATCACGTATTGTAAGAAACGCAAGTTTATTTGTACATAAACTCATAAGCCACTGGAAAATTCCGCTTGCCGTAACTATAACAGCCAGTTCAATAACAATTTTTTTAAGGTCGTCAAAGTTAACGTTGCCCTTGTCTATACAGCAGTCAACGGCATCACCTATAAACACAGGAACAAGAAGCGAAAGTCCCACGCCTATTACTGCAAATATAACTGTACAGATTAAATATTTTATATACGGACGGGCATATGAAATGACCCTTTTAAGAGTATCAAACATCAATTGCCCTCCTTTTCATTCATCTGAGATTTATAAATTTCCCTGTAAATTTCACAGTTTTCAATAAGTTCGTCATGCGTACCAATTCCGACCGTTTCACCGTCGTCCATAACAATAATCTTATCAGCCTCTTTAAGAGAAGTGGTACGCTGTGAAATCATTATAACGGTAGTATCAGGCATATCTTTTTTGAGGGACTTACGGAGTGCGAGGTCTGTGGCATAGTCTAAAGCACTTGTTGAGTCGTCAAGGATTATAATATCAGGTTTTCCGACAACAGCACGTGCAATTGAAATTCTCTGTTTCTGTCCGCCTGAAAGATTCTTACCGCCCTGTGAAATTCTTGTATCAAGACCTTCGGGCATTCTGCTTACAAATTCCCACGCCTGAGCTGTTTTGAGAGCAGAAATAATTTCTTCGTCGGTAGCGTCAGCCTTTTTCCAACGCATATTGTCCCTTACAGTACCCGTAAACAATATGGCTTTCTGTGGAACAACTCCGATAGATTTTCGGAGTTCGTCAAAATCATAGTTATCCGATTTTATACCTGAAATAAAAATTTCTCCTTCCGTCTGCCTGTAAAAGCACGGTATGAGGTTAGCCAATGTAGACTTACCACTTCCCGTACCGCCTATAATGCCGAGCATTTCACCTCTTTTAAGAGTAAACGAAACGTTCTTCACGGAACAGTCACCCGCAGTTTCATATGCAAATGAAACGTTTCTGAATTCAAGTATATTTTCACTTTCCTTATGTTCGGACGGCTTTTCATTTCCGTCTGATGTTTCGGGTTCAATGTCAAAAACTTCACTTATACGGTTAGCAGAAGCAAAAGCCTTTGTGAACGTTACAATAAGATTTGCGAGTACTATAAGGGCAAGCAGAATCTGTGTCATATAGTTTACTAATTTTGTAAGTTCACCCTGTGTAAGATGTCCTGTATCAATTCTTATACCGCTGAACCATAGTATAGCAACTATACCAAGATTCATAACCATGAAAGAAAACGGATTCAGAACAGAAGATATTCTGCCGACCGCTATTGAACTTACCGCTATATCGTCAACTGATTTTCTGAAATCCTCAATTTCCTCTTTCTGTCGGGAAAATGCCCTGATAACTCTCGTACCCTCAAGATTTTCACGGGTCAGCATTGATGCTCTGTCAAGATTTTTCTGGGTAGTCTTGTACATAGGAACAGTTTTGTGCATTACGGTAACTATAACTATTGTCGTAAGAATCGCTACAACAAGAAATATCAAAGATAATTTAAGGTCTGTACGCATAGCCATGACCATAGCACCTATTACAAGGAATGGCGAACGTGTAGCAAGTCTTATGAACATATTTACACCGTTCTGAACTGTGTTTGAATCGTTTGTAAGACGGTTCACAAGAGAAGCAGTACCTACTTTATCGATACTGCTGTAGGAAAGTGAATTTATATGTTTATAAAGTGCGGTACGTAATTCCGTACCGAAACCATATGCACATTTTGCGGCAAGAATCTGACAGGTAAGGGCAAAAGCAAGTCCGCAGAATCCAAGAAGTACTATAACTCCCGACATACGCAGTATATAACCTGTATCATTGTTTGCTATTCCTATGTCAATTATCTTTGCCATTACATACGGAACTATCAGTTCAAATATTGCTTCAAGCAGTTTGAAAAAAGGACCGAATATAAGTTCTTTTTTATAGTTTTTCAGATATTTCAGCAGTTTTTTCATAATTCTCCTTATAACACATAAATCCGATTATTTTCAAAACTCAATTTCCATAAAATCAATAAGCCTGTCAAATGCCGCACTGTAGCTTATATACCAATTTCCGTCAATCAGCAGAACAGAAGCAGGCTCGGCTACAAAAACTTCTTCATTGGCATTGTTGACATAAAAAGGAATTTCACAGATATAACCGTCTGTTACATTGATATTGATGTTTTCTTTAATTTTGGCAATTTCTTCAGCTGAATAACGCTCAATAGTTGTATCGTCAATATTTACCGACCATGTATCATCAGGTTTTTCATTGTAACCTTCCATTATGCTGTGAATATTATTCATAGAACTTCCCAAAGCTTTAATAACACTGTTCTTTGTGAATATTTCATCTAAAGTTTTATCCTCTTCATTAAGTTCCTTTTTGAGATAGTCCTTCATATATACATTAAACGCATTAATTTCATCGGGACAGAAAAGAGCATATACGGCATCAGCGTCACCTTTTATATAAGCATGATGATAATCATTAAGAACCGTTTTATATTCATCATTACTTTCAGACGTAATGTCTGTATTGCTTTCTGTTATCGGTTCTGTGGAAACTGTTTCCGACGGAATTTCCGTCACTGCTTCCGTTGTCATTTCTGCTGTTGTTTCCTGTGCTTCTGTTGTAACCACAATAATTTTGTCCGAAGTATCTTCTCCTGTCTTTCCCTCACAGCCTGTAACCGCCAAAGCTGTTAAACATACCGTTAAAGCTGTTATGAATCTTATAAATTTCCTCATATTTTTCCTCCGTTGATGATTTTTTTATTTTCCGCAAATCCCTGAATATTTCTATTATACTATCATATTTTATTTCAGTCAATTATAAATTTAATGTAAAATCAGAAAAATGTGATTTTTTGTGTACATTTGACAGTTTTTTATTATAAAAATACTGCCGGACAAAAGTATCCGGCAGTTAATTGATTATATTTCAGTTATGTCAACAAGTTCAACATCGTTTATGGTTCGTCCCGATTCAAGAACTTTTGCAAGCGACTTTGCCGTATCAATAGCCGTAAGACTGCAAATTGAACGCTCTATCGATTTGCGACGCATTTTAACACTGTCACGCTCGGGAAGTCTACCCTTTGCAGAAGTGGATATGACATAATTTATTTTACCGCTTTCAAGAAGTGTCACAACATTCGGCTCACCGTCGGAAATTTTTCTGACAAGGTTTGCGGCAATCATATTTCTGCTTAAAACACTCTGAGTACCTGAAGTTGCATAAAGTTCAAATCCCATACGTTCAAACTTGTCGGCAATAGGTAAAATCTCCTGTTTGTCGGTATCACGCACAGAAATAAGAACACCGCCCTCACGTTTCAGGTCAAAGCCTGCTGCAATAAGTCCTTTCAGAAGTGCGTCCTCAAGATTTCTGCCTATTCCGAGACACTCACCCGTTGACTTCATTTCAGGACCAAGCATTGTGTCAACGTCCGTCAGCTTCTCAAAGCTGAATACGGGAACTTTTACAGCAACATAATCACCTGCGGGATAGAGTCCGCTTTCATATCCCATATCTTTAAGTTTATCACCAAACATTATCTTAGTCGCAATATCAACCATAGGTATTCCCGTTACCTTGCTTATATACGGAACTGTTCTTGAAGAACGTGGATTCACCTCAATGACATAGACTTCATGATTATACACAACATACTGTACATTTACAAGACCGATTACATTGAGTTCCTTTGCGAGTTTTCTTGTATACTCAACTATGATTCTCTTGATTCTTTCTGAAAGATGCTGTGCAGGATATATTGAAATCGAGTCGCCCGAATGTACGCCTGCACGTTCAATATGTTCCATTATACCGGGAATAAGGAAATCTTCACCGTCACAGATAGCGTCAACCTCAACTTCCGTACCCATCATATACTTATCAATAAGTACGGGATTCTCAATCATGTGGCTTGTTATAATTCCCATGTACTCAATAACATCGGCTTTTGAATGTGCTATAATCATGTTCTGTCCGCCGAGAACATAAGACGGTCTTAAAAGAACAGGATAGCCGAGACTTTCAGCAGCTTCAACAGCTTCTTCCGTTGTCATTACCGTGTGACCCTGCGGACGAGGTATACCGCATTTTTCAAGTATTTCGTCAAAACGTTCCCTGTCCTCAGCAGCATCAATCATATCTGCGGACGTACCGAGAATTTTCACGCCCATATCAGATAAGTGACGTGTAAGTTTTATTGCAGTCTGTCCGCCAAACTGTACAACCACTCCGTAAGGCTTTTCAGTTTCTATAATAGACTCAACATCTTCCTTTGTGAGAGGGTCAAAATACAGTCTGTCACCCGTATCAAAATCAGTAGAAACGGTTTCGGGATTGTTATTGCAGATTACGGCTTCATAACCGAGTTCCTTCAATGTCCATACACAGTGTACGGAACAGTAGTCAAATTCTATACCCTGACCTATTCTTATAGGTCCTGAACCGAATACTATAACTTTCTTCTTGCCTGAATTCTGATGTTCAATAAATTCGGCGGCTTCGTTTTCGTTGTCGAAAGTTGAGTAGAAATAGGGTGTTTCAGCCTTGAACTCACCTGCACACGTATCAACCATCTTAAATACAGCACGCTTGCGGAGAGGGCATTTCTGTCCTGAAATTCTTTCAATCGTACTGTCAAGATAACCGTACTGTTTTGCCGTATTGTACTTATCTTCTGTCAGTTCACCGTCAGCAAGCCATTTTTCAAGTTCGACAAGATTGAGAAGTTTATACAAGAACCAGTTGTCAATCATTGTTATTTCGTGAATTTCTTCAGGAGTTATGCCACGTTTGAGCGCCTCAAAGACTGTGAATGAGCGTTCGTCGTCAATAATATGAAGTCTTTCACGTATTTCTTCTGTTGAATATTTTTCAAGCTTTTTAAGGTTCATGGTATCTAAACCGAGTTCAATCGAACGTACAGCTTTCATCATAGCCTGCTCAAAACTTGTACCAATTGCCATTACCTCGCCTGTTGCTTTCATCTGTGTGCCGAGTGTTCTTTTTGCGTATACGAATTTATCAAACGCCCATTTCGGAAATTTGACAACAACATAGTCGAGTGCAGGTTCAAAACAGGCATAAGTTTTTCCCGTAACCTGATTTATAATCTCGTCAAGAGTATAGCCGACGGCAATTCTTGCGGCTGTTTTCGCAATCGGATAACCTGTAGCCTTTGAAGCAAGTGCTGACGAACGTGAAACACGTGGGTTAACTTCAATAACTGCATATTCAAAACTCGTCGGGTGAAGTGCAAACTGACAGTTACAACCGCCCTCAACTTTAAGCTCCTTTATTATATTTATAGCGGCAGTACGTAACATCTGATATTCACGGTCGGTAAGGGTTACAGCCGGAGCGATAACTATGCTGTCACCCGTATGAACACCGACGGGGTCAAAATTTTCCATAGAACATACTGTAATAACATTTCCTTTAGCGTCACGTATCACTTCAAACTCTATTTCTTTCCAGCCACTTATACACTTTTCAATAAGTACCTGTGTAATAGGTGAAAGCCTTAAACCGTTCTTTGAAATATCACGGAGTTCTTCTTCATTCTGTGCAATACCTCCGCCTGTTCCGCCGAGAGTAAACGCAGGTCTTACAATAACAGGGTAACCGATTACCTGAGCAAAATCAACAGCTTCGTCTACCGTCTCAACCACTTTGGACGGTATACACGGTTCGCCTATTTTCTCCATAGTATCTTTAAAAGCCTGTCTGTCCTCAGCCTTGTGGATTGTTTCGGGGTCTGCACCAAGAAGCTTTACACCATGAGATTCAAGAAAACCTTCCTCCGCCAACTGCATAGAAAGTGTAAGACCTGTCTGTCCGCCGAGAGTTGAAAGAACGCTGTCGGGTTTTTCAATTTCGATTATTCTCTTTACAACGTCAAGTGTAAGGGGTTCGATGTAAACTTTGTCCGCCATAGCCTTGTCGGTCATTATGGTAGCGGGGTTGGAGTTTATAAGGATAACTTCAAGTCCCTCCTGTTTCAAAGCACGGCAAGCCTGTGTGCCTGCATAGTCAAATTCGGCAGCCTGTCCTATTACAATAGGTCCTGAACCTATTACAAGTACTTTCTTTATATCTTTTCTGAGTGGCATAATTACTTTACCTCTCTTTCCATAGTCTTAACAAATTCATCAAACAGATAAGCAGTATCAAGAGGACCGCCATGTGCTTCGGGGTGGAACTGCACAGTAAAAGCATTTACGGCAGTATATCTTATACCTTCGCACGTCTTGTCATTGGCATTAATATGTGAAACGTGTCCCACTTCCGCAGGAATACTTTCACCTATAACGGCATATCCGTGATTCTGACTTGTAACATAGGTAAGACCGCTTTCAAGGTCAATAACAGGCTGGTTTGCACCTCTATGACCGTATTTCAGCTTTTCGGTTTTTCCTCCGTTTGCAAGTGCCATAAGCTGATGTCCGAGACAGATTCCGAAAATTGATATACCAAGTTTCTGAATTTCTCTGATATTTTCTATAATTTCAACATTCTCGGCTGGGTTTCCCGGACCGTTTGAGAACATTATTCCGTCGGGACTGAATTCCTTTACCTTTTCTGCTGTTGTATCAGCAGGAACTACTATGACCTCACAGCCACGCTTTACAAGCTCCTGACGGATATTCCTCTTATATCCGAAATCAAAAAGTACTACCCTGTATTTAGGATTTTCTTCGGTATACGTAAGAATTTCACTGTTTGTAACGGATTTTACAGCGTCTCGCACTTCAAAGGCACGTACCTTTTCAAGAAGTTCGTCTTTCTTTGAATAAACGTCCTCCGTAGTTATAACACCGTTCATGACACCTGTTTCACGTATAATTCTTGTGAGTTGTCTTGTGTCGATATTACAGATACCGACTACATTATTTTCTGAAAGGAAATCCCTGATATTGCCCTCACAGCGAAAGTTTGAAGGAACATCACACCCTTCCCTCACAATATAACCGCTTACATAAGATTTTGCGGATTCATTGTCCTCATGATTAACACCGTAATTTCCTATAAGCGGAAAAGTCTGCGTTACAATCTGTCCGTAATAGCTGGGGTCTGTAAGTGTTTCCTGATAACCTGTAAGACCCGTTGTGAAAACGACCTCACCGATAACAGTACCCTCTGCACCAAGACTTTTCCCCTCAAATACCTGTCCATTGGCAAGCATAAGATAAGCCTTTTTACTTTGGTTAAATAATGACAATTTTTACCATTCCTTTCATTTCTTCAGATATATTCATAGCGGTCTCACGCCATTGTAAAACCGCCGTTGAAGCGTGTTTTAATCAGCTAATCCGATTCTGTAAATTAAATTCAATCTTCCAAAAACTCTGATTCCTCATAAAAAATACCGTCTTTTACAGCATACTTAACTTTTTCGGGAATATCCTCATAAATGCCCTCCCATGTGTAGTCAGACGGTTCTGCAATCTCAATAAGTGCAATAAGTTCGTCGGCTGCATTTATGTATACTTTTTCCTGTTCTTTGCTTATGTCAAAGGGTTTACCACCGATAGACGCACCGCTTGCACCGTGATAGACTTCAAGATAAAAACTATCACCATTTTCGCCGACTGCCATAATATCATAGCTATACATATTTTCATAGTCGTCACTTGTATAATCCGGTTCACCGAAAACCGTTCTCAGTTTTGCATAAAAAAGTGCGTATTTTTCACTTGTACCATTTAAATCATATACACTGCAAAGTTTACTGAATCCCATATTTTCAAGAACAGATAATTCTTCTTTAGTTGCTTTTCTGAATGTATACATAAAATCCCACCTTATTTAAGGTTGATATAAGAACAGATGTCATCTCTCATGCGGATAGCCTCACGTCTTGCAGCCTTTGCAAAATCTCTCTCGTCACAGCCCTCTTTCTTGTAAGCACACATAACAGCACGTGAAGAATTTACAATAGCACCGAGACCGTTTTCATCAAAACCGCCTTTAAGGCCCTCTGCACCGCCTCCCTGTGCACCATATCCGGGAACAAGGAACATTGTGTGAGGAAGTCTCTTACGGAGTTCCGTAAGCTGTTCTGGGTATGTAGCACCGACTACCGCACCTACTGCCGAATAACCGTATTTTCCTACCGTATCAGCTCCCCACTTTTCACACATATCGCCCATAAGTGCATAAATAGGTGTGCCGTCCTCAAGCTTCATGTCCTGAATTTCACCGCTTGACTTGTTTGAGGTCTTTACAAGTACATATATGCCCTTGTCTTTTTCACGGCATACTTTAAGAAGCGGTTCAATGCCGTCCGTACCGAGATAGCCGTTAACTGTAAGTGCGTCTGCCGCAAACGGTTCTATTTCGTTGTCGCATACTTTAACAGTACCGAGATGTGCATTTGTGTAAGCCTCCATAGTTGCACCGATGTCATTTCTCTTGCCGTCAGTGATTACAAACATTCCGTTGAGTTTTGCATAACGGATTGTCTTTTCAAGAGCTTTTATGCCGTAATGTCCGTACATTTCGTAATAAGCAGCTTGTGGCTTTATTGCAGGTACTATGTCATGAATTTCGTCTATAATTGCCTGATTGAAAGCAAAAATAGCCTTTGCTGCTGCTTTGAGAGTACCACCGTCGTCCTCAAGATAACGTTTCTGTAAGTAAGAAGGAACATATTCAAGCTTGGGGTCAAGTCCGACAACAGTCGGGTTTTTCATTTCAATAATTTTTTCAATAAGTCTGTCAAATGACATAATCAATCTTTCCTCTCTTTATAAATTTTCGTATCTTATAACACCCTTTGAGATAGTCATAAGATTTTTACCCGTGAGGGTCATTCCCTTAAACACGGTATTATGCGACTTTGAATGAAGTTTATCAGGTTCTACAGTCCACTTTCTGTTAATGTCCGCAACAATCAAATCTGCAGTTTTTCCCTCTGAAATCTCAGGAGCTTCCAGTCCCAGTATCTTTCTTGGATTAATGCACATGAGTTCAATGACTTTCTGCAAAGTTATTTCACCTGTGTGGTAAAGTGCGGTAAGGGTTGCACCGAGAGACGTTTCAAGCCCCACAACACCGTTTGGTGCTTTTTCAAAATCAGCTTTTTCTTCTGCTGAATGGGGAGCGTGGTCGGTAATTATACAGTCAATAGTGCCGTCCTTTATACCCTCAATAATCGCACGTACATCTTCAGAAGTTCTTAACGGCGGATTCATTCTGTAATCTGCATCACGCTTTTCAAGAAGCTCGTCAGTAAGCAGGAAATAATGCGGTGCGGTCTCACAGGTAACTTTAATTCCTCTTGACTTTGCAAACCTGATAATTTCCTTACTTCCTTCCGTACTTACATGACATATATGAATCCTTGCATTTACGGAAGAAGCAAGTATAATTTCCCTTGCGGTAATATAATCCTCAGACGCTCTGTCCATACCCTTTACCCCGAGTTTTGCGGACGTTTCACCCTTGTTCATTATCCCACCGTTTATTATACTCAAATCCTCACAGTGAGATGCAACAAGCAGACCGTTTTTGTTGGAAAGTTCAAGTGCCTGACGCATATATTCAGCATTTTCCACAGGTCTGCCGTCGTCTGATATGCATATACAGCCTGCATTTTTAAGTGCCTCATAATCGCACAGCCCACCGCCGTTCATACCATTGGTGATACAGCCGACAGGATAAACCTCAACGCCCGTATCTTTTGCCTTTTCAATGATATAACGGATTGTTTCGGGATTGTCACACGGCGGTTTCGTATTTGGCATTGCAAGAACTCCTGTGACACCTCCCGCAAGTGCGGATTTACAGCCTGTCAGCACGTCTTCCTTGTGAGTGAATCCCGGGTCACGCAAATGAACGTGCATATCAAACAACGACGGCATAAGCACAAGGTCTGTACCGTCTATAATACGGTCTGCCTGAAAATTCAGATTTTTACCTAAATCGGTAATCTTTCCGTTGTCTATAAAAACGTCTGTCACCATATCAATTTTTGTATCAACCGCATGTATATTTTTTATAAGAATTGAATCTGACATTTTATTCCTCCCGTCATCTGTTTTTAAGTTTAATATACTTTGCTATAAGTTCAGCACTTTTTTTTGTGAGTTTTTCCCTCTTTCTGAAGTCTTCAATAAGCTTGTTTTCATACGAATCAGAATCGGATTTTTTCATTTCCGAAAGACTTCCCGTACCTGCTGTGTGGGCAGTTCCGAAACCAAAAGAAAAATTTTTACCTTTTTTCTCAATCTCCATAGCGTTACTCCTTAACCGGTTCAGCAATAAGAAACTTGATTTTCTTTCCCTCGTCAGTGAACATTTTTTCATGTTCCGTCACAAAATTTTCAATTCCGTTTTCACTGTGCAGGTCATATGTTCTGAATTTTATATTAAAACCTGCTTCCTGAAAATATTCAAATGATTCTTCAAAAAGTTCATCGTCGTCAGTCTTGAACCATATTTCACCCTTTAAGAATTTTTTATAGTTAATAAGCTGTCTCGTATGCGTAAGACGACGTTTTTTGTGCTTTTTCTTTGGCCAAGGATTACAGAAATTTATATAAATTCTGTCCGCACGGTCATTTTCGTCCCATGCAGTATCAAGTCTTTCAATATTCTGTATGGCTATACGTACATTATCAGGAGATTTATTTTCTTTCTGATACGCTTCCTCCAGCTTTCTTTTTGCAAGGACAAGCATTTCATTTTTTATGTCCATTGCAACGAAATTTATTTCAGGGTGTGCAGGTGCTGCCTGTGAAATAAATCCGCCCTTTCCACAACCAAGTTCAACATAAAGCGGTTTTTCCGGTTCACTGAAAACAGAACACCATTTGCCCTTGTTTTCCTGCGGATTCGGTATATAGAAAGGACAAGCCTCAAGTTCGGGCTTCGCCCACGGTTTATGACGTATTCGCATAAATTACCTCCAAAATTTATATTTATTTCATTATAACACAAATCAACAAATATTCCAATAGCTTTTTAAAAAAATCCGCAAAAAACTCTCCGTTAAAAGCGGAGAGTTCTATATTAATATCCAAGGTCTTTCATACGTTTTTTGAAGTCTGCATTAACCTTAGCCATTTTTTTCTTGTCACGAGCCTGTTTTTTGATGTCGCCCATTGACGCACTTTTAACGTTGCTTTCTTCCTTGCTTACAGGAGAAACAGGCATATCATCATTCATAAATTTGCTGAGACGCTGTCTGAATTTTGATTTTCCTTCTCCTGAAAGAGGAACAGAAGTAAGAGGCTGTGAAACACTTATCCCACCACTGTTCTGATAATGGCTTGAAACAGGTGTAGCAGGCTGGTGCGGAGATACGTTCTGAAGTGGCTGACTGTTCACGGACTGCTGATAATAGGGATTTTCATTTGACGGAAAACTTCCCTGATTCACAGACGGATTTACAGGCTGAGAATATCCCTGCATATTCTGAGGATATGGCTGTGGTTGTATATTATTTGAATAAGGCTGTTGTACATTTGGCTGAATAAACTGCGGATTCATTCCCCCCTGCTGTACCTGATTTGAATACATCTGTTGCTGGGGATAGCCCTGAAACTGCTGAGGATAATTCTGCACAGGCTGAGAATACGGCTGTGCATTTGGCTGAATAAACTGTCCGTTCATATTCTGCTGTACGTTATTGGACTGATACTGTTCCATAAACTGAAAAGAATTATTCTGATTATTCAAATTTGTCTCTGTCTGCTGATAAAGAGGCTGTGATTCCGTCTGATTTTCAAGAGTCGGAACAGGTTCGGAAGGAGTATCGTCAAAATCAAATCCGAACTTTTCTTCAAAACTCAGATTTTCACTTACAGGTTCAGGAGAAAAAGCTGGTACTTCTTCTGATAGTGAAAACGCCTCATATTCAGAAGAAACTGCTGATTCATCAGACTGTGTTTTCAGTTCACACGCCTTTACGGAATTTTCGGCTGAAACTGCGATTTCACACTGTGAATTTTTTTCGTCTGCCTTGTAAAGCATATCAATGCAATCACTGCACGGACGACAAACACTTCTGTCCGCAAAAGAAACCGTCATCATTTTTTCGGCGGTAACGCAACCTGACGCAATCATTGACATAATGGCATTATACTCGGAACAAGCTACAGATACTTTTCCGTTGCTGATTTTAAGTCCGTTAACACCTGCATAAATTTCATTATTGTCACTTACAATAATGCAAAGAGACGCATTTTTTTCATCAGCTGTATGTCCGCTGACCTTTCTGACTTCTTCAATAAGCAGGACTGCCCTGTTGTATAATTCAACTAATTCCATGTTAATACCAATATCCTTTCATTGCATATTTCAGAATAACAAGCAGACTATCAGACCACAGGGCTATAGAAACAAACCTTATTTTTTCCGTTGTTCTTGGACATATACATTGCCTTTTCGGCACATCTAAGAACATCTTCCGCACTTCCTGCGTCTTTTGGAAACATTGCTATTCCTATACTTGAAGACACACCGAGACCATTACCGTTTATGTTTACAGGTTCACTGAAAACTCCCTGTATTCTGCCCACAAAGTTAATAATATCCTGACTGCTGTTTTCAGGTCCGAGAATAACCGCAAATTCATCACCCGAAATTCTTGCGGCAAAATGGTTTTCACCCGCTATTGTCTCTATTCTTTCGGCATAAGCTTTAATCAGTTCATCACCTGTTGCCATACCGAATGTATCATTTACCTGTCTGAAATCGTCAAGATTTACACATACAACCGCACACTGCTTATTGTCCTCAATATCCTTTTCAAGATTTTCCATAAAAAGATGTCTGTTGGGCATCTGCGTAAGTCTGTCATAATAGGCAAGATAAGAAAGTACCTCGTCCTTTTCCTGAAGAACTCTCCTTGTTTCAATTTCCTGCTCGTACTTCTCCATAAGCTCGTCATGCATTTTTTCATTCTTGCTTGTGTAGTTATATATGATAGCCATGATTATAATTGTACATACGGAAATAGCTATTGACGGCAAAGCGTTTTTCTGTTCTGCGACAAGTACCGCCATAAGACCTGATACAAGGTTGATTGCATTAAGTACAATTCCAACAATGAATCCAAGTTTTTTGTTTGCAAGCACAAATATTACCGAAATCATAACGTGAAGCTGTGCGATAATGCCGTTAAAGCCTGTAAGTTTCGGATTGGCTGAAATGCTTCTCTGTGCAATAAACAAGGCAACAAACAAAACTATACAGATAATCAGCACAGGTATATTTTTTTTATTTGATTTATTTTCCATAATTACTTCCTATTCTATAATTCCGATTCTTCTTCATATCTTGCATTATTCATTGAATTTTTCAGTCTCTGCTTTTCCATTCTTGCTTTCTGTTCAGCCTTACGCATTGAGGCATGAATTTTATTTACTTCAACCTGTTCTTTCAGTTCCTCCTGCTTTTCGGGAAGATAATCCTTGTCAAATACACAGGCAAGGGACGTGTCGTCCTGAGTTCCGCAGTGCGACCTTTTTGAAAGATTTTTCCGTATTGAAGGGCTGAATGTATCTATATTTATAAGCTGACTCGCAAGTATACTGTGATAGTCAAGAAAATCTTCGTCACTTTTAAAAGAGGTATAAAGTCCGTCTGTTGAAACAAAGACCGCTATCGGTTTTTCGTCCAGCGTATAAAAGCTGTTGAAATAATTTATAGCCTGACTGTTACACATAGATGCTGTGAGATTTGCAGGAGCTGACTCCTCATAGGCAATAGGCATTTCTGCGGCTGCGTCCTCACATATAAGCACAAGACTACCATCGCCTATCTGCGTACCAAAAGTAAATTTTCTTCCCATAACCGCAACTATAAGCGTTGTTCCGTAAACCGTTTCAACCTTCAGGCGTTTAAATTCCTTTTCGGTAAAAGGTTCTTTTTCCCTTTCGGTATACGGATTATGGGTATAATGATGTATTACAAGTCTGTTCCATCGTGAAATAATATTTTTTTCAATTTTTTTAATCAGGTTTTCGGGGTTATTCAGAAAACTTTCCTCAAAAGCGTCAGGGTCTCTGTAAAATTCTTCAATCGTATCGAGTGCTGCTGTTACAGCCATTTCTGAACCCTTGTCGCTTCTGAAATGCTTTTTGCTTCCATGACCGTCCGCAACAACAGCGATTCCGTAATTATCATATGCTCTGAAAACTGATGAATCCTGACATACAGTTTCGCTTGTTATATGACTTGCACCGATAACGGTATGGCAAAAACCATTTAACATTTATAAGCACCCCTTTCGGTAAAACATAATCAGATTACCAGCCTGTATCAAAAGGAACAGTATCCGAATAATCCTGAGATTTAACAAGGTCCTGAATCTGCTGTCCGAGCATTTTCTGCTTTGCCGCATAAACGTCCTGAGAACTGAGTTCATGATTTGTATCGTCGGAAAGAGTCATACTCTTGCTTCCGATTTGTGACGAAGTAACAGCAATAATCTTAATCATCTGTGCAAGCTGTCCGCCGGAATAAGCATGAACAACGGTGTCCTTTGTGCCTGTGAACTCGGCAAGCATATCATCATTTGCTTCCTTGCCGATACCGAGTGCAGCTTTAAGACCGAATTTATACCAGCTGTTCTTCTGAAGTGCTTCAAGACCTGCCTTATAATCGTCGGACGGATAACCGTCTGTCATAAGGAAGATAACAGGTGCAAAAGAAAGCGACGGAGAACTTAAAAAACTGTTTCTTGACATTCTTATTGAAAGTTCCCTGAAAGCCTCACCCATACTTGTAACGCCGTCTGCTCTCAGACGTGTCCATTCAAAATCCTCAATCGAAACGGGTTCTGAATACATCCACATAACACTGTTTGCAAAAGTAAGAACCGCAACCTTAACATCAGTATCAGCTTCACCGACACGTCGTATTTCGGGGATAAGCTCCTCCATAACAGTATTAAGCTCACCCATTTTTGTACCTTTCATACTTCCTGATGTATCTATAAGAAAAAATATTACAAGGCTCTTTTTGGACACGCTTGTTGCACTAAGCGGGTCGTCGTCATCAAAATCAAGCATATTGCCGAAATCTTCTTCCATATTACCTGCTGTTTTTACTTCAGCATCGTTATTATTTATATCTTTGCTCATAATTTACATACTCCCTTTCATATCCATTGACAACTGCAATATACAGTATGAACCTCGTTTAAAGATTAAATATGTGCGTTTACTTCTCCGAAATCTATTTCAAGACCTTTCCATAGAGGGAATCCCTTTCCGGGAGCTATATCGTAGAAAACACCGTCAGGCATCTTTACACGCCATACCTTTTCCGAACCGTTCTTTATTCCGAGCATACCGGGTTTGAGTTTGTTTTCAACAAGCTCACCGGCAACTTTCTGAAAATCATCTGATTTAGGGTCTATTTCACATTCATAGAATTTACTGCCGACATAAAGCGGTATACGGTAGTCACGGTTGCTGAATGAAAGACTTGCAAATTCCGCACTGCATTTCGGACATCTGTATGAAGTGTCATTGACGTTTTCAAACATTGATGTGAAATTTGTTCTTCCGCAGGTACACACAATAATTTCGGAACGAAGTCTTATAAAGAGCTTCTGCCATTCGTTCTCAATAATACGCTTGTTCGGTTCTTTTATACCTGTTGTGAAAGAACGTATAAAAGCTTCACGGATATATGCGGGATATATTCTCCAGAACTTTATTACATTATCATGAATACCACGCACGGGACGGTTTGAAGTATCTTCGGGGTCATATACAAAAACCGCCTGCTGTCCGTAATGTTTGAGTTCAGATGTTTCAGTAAGACAAACGTCCTTTACAACCTTTTCGCCTTCCATTGGGTCTCCTCTGAAAAGAAGCTTGAAAAGAACGACGGCAAGTGAATATTTATCGGTCTGAACATTCGGCTTTGCCACACCTCTTACAACTTCCGGTGCCATATAGCCGGGTTTACCGCCGATACCGAAATTACTTCCGTCGGGAGCAATGTTATCGCAGTCACAGACAAGAATATCACCCGTATTTACATTAATAAAGAAACCACCGTCATTCAAATCCTGATAACTCTTTCCTGCTCTGTGAAGCTGTCTGAAAGCGTTTACAATATTTATTACAGCTGTAACCATTGCGTGCAGACTGGCAAACTGTACGGAAACTTTTGTTGCACGTCCTGTAAGTTCATCAATATCAAGTCTGTATGTATTGAGAATATCAACAAAAGAATCATACCCCTGCGGACGCAAATCCATTATATAGCCGAAATTACCCGTGCCGTTCTCTTTTGTGAGATACTTAGGCCAAAGAAATTTATCACTCGGAGCTCCGTCCTTTATATTGTTTTCAATATTTTTGCGGAAAGCCCTTGCGTTCTTAATTTTGTCAATATCATACCACTTCAGAGCATAATCTATGCCGTTGAAGTCAACAAGATAAACAATACCCTGTCCGCCGCTGCCGAGTATTTTCTTTACAGTTGCAGCACCGCCGTACTCCATTTCAACTTGTTCGCCGATTTTAAGTTCTATCACTTATATCATTCCCTTCTGAATTTTATTGTTATAAATTTATCTGCCGAAAGGAGTTCCCTTTGCAACCGTTTCAACATTAAGACCATTGCTGAGACAATAACGATGTACATATGAATTCTCATAACATCTTATAGTAAGAGAAGTACAATATGAAAATGCACCTTCTTCTATGAATTTTACATTATCCGAAAGAAACAGCTTGCGGAGTTTTTCACAACCCGAAAACGCACCTGCACCTATACTGCTTACAGTTGACGGAATATCTATTATTTCAAGACTGTGACAGAAAGAAAAAGTATTATCCTCAATTTCAAGCACGCCCTCCGGCAATTTTACCATAGTAAGTTTTCCACACTGACTGAATGCACCCTGTTTAAGAACTTTCAATGTTTCGGGAAGTTCAATACTTTTAAGTCTTTTACATTCAGAAAAAGCATATTCCCCTATTGAAACAATAGTTGAAGGCAGTTCAATTGTTTTCATGAATCCGAATCCGTCAAAAGCAAAACTATCAAGTTTCGTATATCCTTCAGGGATTTTAACAGTGCCTTTAAGCCTGTACTTTGCAGCGTCAGCAGGTCTGAAAACCTTCATATTCAAATCAAAAGGCATAGGCGGTTTTTTAGTACCGCTGTTTTTAGCTGAGGAATCCGCCCCCGATACACCCACAGACTGCGTTTCAGGCTTTTTCTGTTCGGTAAGCTTTGAAACATATTCCCAACCAAGCATATATGTAAAACAAACTATTACAAACTCAGCAGCGTTTTCAGAAAGAAACATTTCCGAAACCATAAATTCCTTTGCTTTCATAATCGCTATTTTCTGCTGTTCACTTTCTCTCAGCATATTTGCAACTACTCCGCACTGAAGCATATTTTTCAAAAGACGGCGTTCTTTTTCGTATTCAGGGATAAAATCATTAAGCAATGAAATAAACTTATTTGTATCCTTTATAATATCCTGTCCGTACTGGTCCATCATGGATTTCAAAGCACGTTTTATTTCAACAGTATTTTCAAATCCGGCAACATTGCGTGAAACCGGAGTTCCGCATTTAAGACATACATCAGCATTGGGACTAACTTCGTTTCGGCATCTCTCGCAGAGCATAATAAAATCCTCCTAATTTTATCAAGGACACATTAGTTTTACTATTTACTTAAATTCACAATAATTTCATTATAAATTACCATATTGTCCATTATTGAAGTATATCATGTATTTAAAAAAAAGTCAAGAGTTAACGGAAATTTTACTCATAATTTTATGTTTCCTAC
>DETU01000059.1:584-5263 GCA_002362175.1 Ruminococcus sp. UBA3280 | reverse complement strand
ATAAATATAAGAAAAAGTACTTGCAATTATGGTTAATGTTTGTAATAATATAAGGTAGGTGCAAAAATTTATTGAATAAAAAATGTAAATATATAATGTACTGAATAATAAATAAAACAAATACGGAGGGGTTAAAATGAATAAAGCAGTAATACTTGCGGGCGGACAGGGCAAGCGAATGAAAGCCGATATGCCTAAACCGCTTTTCAAAGTTCTCGGTGAGCCTATGCTGGAGTGGGTCATTTCGGCGTGTGAAAGGGCTGAAATCGGTGATATATGCGTTGTCAAGGGATTTATGGGAGAAATGATAGACGAATATCTTGGCGGAAGATACAGGACTGTCTTACAGGCTGAACGTCTTGGAACAGGTCACGCAGTAATGCAGGCAGTACCGTTTCTGAAAGAGGACGAAAGCGGAAATACTCTTGTACTCTGCGGTGATGCACCTTTCATTGATGAAAGTACAATAAAAAATTCTCTTGAATACCATTGTGCAAATAACAATGCAGTAACCGTCATAACGGCTGAACTTGAAAATCCGCATGGTTACGGCAGGATTATAAGAACGGAAAAGGGTATCAGCGGTATTGTCGAACAGAAAGATGCTTCCGAAGAACAGAAAAAAATTCGTGAAGTAAATTCGGGTGCTTACTGGTTCAGGACGGCAGACCTTATAAAACTTCTTGATAAAATCACCTGTGAAAACGCACAGAAAGAGTACTATCTTACCGACACTATTTCCATAGCAATTTCCGAAGGTAAAAACGCAGGTGCTTACACGTCTGAAAATCCCGACATAATAAAGGGTGCAAACGACAGAAAGGACTTGCTGAACCTCAATACATATGCAAGAATGGCGGTTATTGAAAAACACCTTATAAACGGCGTTGAGTTCACCTGTACGGACGGTGTTATAATTGAAAGAAACGTTGAAATCGGTACAGGTACGGAGATTATGGCGGGAACTGTATTACGCGGAGGTACAAAAATCGGAAACAACTGCAAAATAGGACCTAATGTAATTGCCGAAAACTGTAAAACGGGTGATGATGTTATAATAAACACGGCACAGATTTATGATTCAGAAATTGAAAGTGGTGTTGAGATAGGACCTTTTGTACATATAAGACCTGACAGCATTATAAAGAAAGGTGCGAAAATCGGTGATTTCGTTGAAATAAAAAATTCTGTAATAGGCGAAAAGACCGCTGTTGCACATCTTGTATATATAGGCGACAGCGATGTTGGAAGAAAGGTAAATATCGGAGCTGGTACTGTTACCGTAAACTATGACGGCATAGAAAAGAGCCGTTGTGTTATAGGTGACAAGTGCTTTATAGGCTGTAATACAAATCTTATTGCTCCGCTTAAACTCGGAAAAGCTGTCTATACGGCTGCTGGAACTACTGTAACAAGGGATATTTCTGACTATGCCCTTGTTATTGACAGAGGTGTTATGAAAGTAAAAGAGGGTTATACAATAAGAAAATTCAAGTCACAGTTATAATAAAGGAAGTTCCCGGTTTTTTCGGGAACTTTTTACATATAAAAATTTAAGATTATTTTAATGATATTTCATTATAATATATTCATGTATATGAAAGGAGAAAGTTATATGAAATTACTTATAGTTGAGGACGAAATACAGCTTGCGGACGCTCTCACGGAAATTCTTAAAAGAAATATGTACAATGTTGATACTGTTTATGACGGTCTTGACGGTCTTGACAATGCCCTTACAGGTGTTTATGACGGAATTATTCTTGATATAATGCTTCCGCATATGAACGGAATTGAAATTCTCAGGCAGATAAGAAAAGAAAAGATTTCAACTCCTGTACTTCTTCTTACGGCAAGAAGTGAGGTTGAGGATAAGATAAACGGTCTTGACTGCGGTGCGGACGACTATCTGACAAAGCCCTTTGTAACGGGTGAACTTCTTGCAAGGGTGCGTGCAATGACAAGACGCAAGGGCGAAATTATTGACGAAAACAAGCTTGAATACAACGGTCTTGAACTCAGAAAAAATACCTGTTCCATTATATACGGCGGAAATGATGTTAAACTAAGTCTGAAAGAGTATCATATTATGGAACTTCTCATATCAAATCCCCGTCAGATTCTTCCGAAAGAGCGTATTATTGAGAAAATATGGGGATATGAAAGTGATGTTGAATACAATAACATTGAAGTTTACATATCTTTCCTGAGAAAGAAAATAGCCGTTATTTCTGCACCTGTACAGATAAAAACCGCACGTGGTATAGGTTACTCGCTGGAATAGGGGGATTTTATGTTCAGAAAAGCACAGTTAAAGCTTTTTGCAATAATCACAAGTATACTTCTTGCCATTTTTATTGCTGTCCTGAGTTCAATAAATATTCTTACAAGAACGTTTATGCAGAGACAGTCAAGAGAGGTACTTGAACAGATAGCAACGGGTATAGAGTATGATGAAAAAACAGAAACATTTACATTTATTCCTCCTGATGATTTTGACCGTCACCATGACGAACCGCCGAAAAAGTATGAATACAAAACTGAAAATGATGTTTTAAAACCGACAGAGACAACGGAGGAAACAGTGTCCGAGCAGGAAACGATGGAAGAAGTAAAAGAAGTTCAGAACGAATCGGAAACGGAAGAAACAAAGGAACAAGCGGAAGTTTCAGAAAAAACTGAACAATACTCGGAAGAAGTTACGTCTGAAACAGAAACGGAAATCAGAACAGAAAAAACCTCCGAGCCTGATTTACCGCCTTATGAAAATCCGACGGATTTTCCTGCTCCTGATTTTCCGGGTCAGCCGAATGATAATAATGATGATTTTCATCATCGTTTTGATGACTGGCAGGGTGGCGACAAGCCTTTTGACGTTCCGCCTCCCGATGACCGCCGTCCCGAAAATAATCCCCACGATAATGATTGGCGGAATTTCAATAAGGATTACTATGCAGAACAGGATATTTCTCCGCAGTCATATAATAATTCTGAATATATTATTTCTCCGCTTGTCAATGTTTCGGGGACTAAACCGACGGGTATTCCCGAAAAACAGCCGTTCATGGACGATATGAAAAGAAATGACGAACCTATTCCGAAAACTTTCGGGTCGATAGAATTTTTTGTCCTTATGGCAGATAGGAACGGAAATTATCTTGCCGTGCTGAATAATGATGATATTGATAACGAAACTGCTCAGCAATATATTAATAATATAATCAATAAAAAAGACAATACGGGTATGATTGATTCATATCAGTTCTATAATGTGCCGAAGGATAACGGTACTCTTATCGCTTTTACCGATAAAAGCGACGAGACAAAAGTTTTAAAGCAGTTTATACGGACAACCATTATAATAGGTGCGGTTACTCTTGTACTTCTTTCCTTTGCGGGATATTTTCTCAGTAAAAAAAGCATAGAGCCTATTAAATCGGCTTTTGAGAAACAGAAACAGTTTATTTCTGATGCAAGCCACGAACTTAAAACACCGCTTACTGTGATTTCGGCAAATGCTGATGTTCTTTATGATGAAATAGGTGAAAACAAGTGGCTTAATTATATAAAGTCACAGACTGACAGAATGAATCTTCTTGTCAATGATTTGCTTAATCTTACAAGGCTTGAAAATAATACTTCAGGTTTTATATGCACGGATTTTAATTTGAGTCAGGCTGTTACAAATACCGCACTTCCCTTTGAGTGCAGGGCTTTTGAAACAAACAAGAAATTTATTGTTGATATTGAGGACGGTATAACCATAAACGGAAGTGAACAGCATATTAAGCAGATGACAGCTATTCTTATTGACAATGCCCTTAAATATTCAAATGATGGCGGTATGGTTCGTGTAAAACTTAAAAAGCAGGGCGACAGGAAAATATTGTCTGTATATAACACGGGTTCAGGTATCAGGGAGGAAGAAAAAGACAAGATTTTTGAGAGATTTTACAGAAGCGACGACTCACGTTCACGTCAGACCACCGGTGGTTACGGTCTTGGTCTTGCTATAGCGAAATCAATTATTGATAAGCATAAATTCGGAATAAACGTTGAAAACTATGAAGGAAGAAGCATATGCTTTGTGATTGTGATGTAAAATTATGAATAAAATGAAATATTCCGCACACACTTATGAAAAGGAGGCGGAATATTATGAACATAACCCCTGAAATGTACAGTGAAATGACAGAAAAAGCTTCCCCCAAAACCAACTCAAAGGTAAATGTAAGCGTTGCCTTTGCGGTTGGCGGGGGAATCTGTGTAATAGGTCAGATTTTTATGACAGTTTTTGAAAGGTACGGACTTGACAAAATGTCCGCAAGTGCATGGACTTCAATAATTCTTGTTATCGCAAGTGCCGTATGTACGGGTTTCGGCTGGTATCAGAAACTTGCAAAGCACGCAGGAGCAGGTACACTTGTACCGATAACGGGCTTTTCAAATGCAATAAGTTCTTCCGCTATAGAATCGCAGTCGGAGGGATATATACTCGGTGTCGGTGCAAAGATATTCACCATAGCAGGACCTGTTATACTTTACGGACTTGCGGCGGCGGTTCTTTACGGAATCATATATTATATATTCTAACAGATAAAAAAACAGGCGGGGTAAATCTTACCCTGCCTAATACAAAATAAATTCAAAATAAATATGTGTAGAACAAAAGAAAGGAG
>DETU01000059.1:0-290 GCA_002362175.1 Ruminococcus sp. UBA3280 | reverse complement strand
AGAAAGGAGACAACAAAACGAGTGTAAATAACTAAAATATTATTTAACACTATGGTTATTATATCTTATTTTTGTGTTTCAGTCAAGAGAATTTTGAAAAAAATTATAGAATTACAACAATTTCTGTCATTTTAGACAATATTATGACAGGCTACTACAGCGTTTTACACAAATGGATTTTAACATAAGCATATTTATGTAAATCTGTATATAATTATGTGGATTTGGCTGTATTACGTGATTTTGTAAGAGAATTTCAATAATAGTAAAAAATATTTTATCTGAATATG
>DETU01000005.1:7347-7788 GCA_002362175.1 Ruminococcus sp. UBA3280 | reverse complement strand
ATTATAATACGGATTTTGTTATATGTCAATAATCCAGAATACAAAATATATACTGGTATGTTAAAAAAATATCACGCAGACTATTGACAGCTTGACATAAATTGTATATAATAGTATTAGAGAAACGATTGATTTTTTTCAGACGTTTCGTATACGGGAGCATGAATGTGGCTTCTGTAGCATTAAAAAGATTAATTTTTTAGGAGGTATAATACGATGTCACTGACAAACAACCAGAATGTTCTCAATTGGGTTGAAGAGATGGTTGCTCTCTGTAAGCCGGACAAAGTTGTGTGGATTGACGGTTCTGAAGAACAGCTCAACGCACTCAGAAAGGAAGCTATTGAAACAGGCGAAATGATTGAACTCAATCAGGAAAAGCTTCCGGGTTGTCTCTACCACAGAACAAACCCTAACGACGTTGCTCGTGTTGAGGACAGA
>DETU01000005.1:6935-7076 GCA_002362175.1 Ruminococcus sp. UBA3280 | reverse complement strand
GACGTTGCTCGTGTTGAGGACAGAACTTTCATCTGTACAAAAAACAAAGAGGACGCAGGTCCGACTAACAACTGGTGCGACCCTCAGGAAATGTACGCTAAGCTTTCAAAACTCTATGACGGAGTTATGAAGGGCAGAACA
>DETU01000005.1:0-6648 GCA_002362175.1 Ruminococcus sp. UBA3280 | reverse complement strand
GACGGAGTTATGAAGGGCAGAACAATGTATGTTATTCCTTATTCAATGGGTCCTATCGGTTCACCTCTCGCTAAGGTAGGCGTTGAAGTTACTGATTCTATTTATGTTGTTCTCAATATGAACATCATGACAAGAATGGGTGCAGACGCATTCAAGAATCTCGGCGACGTTTCCAATGACTTCGTAAGAGGTCTCCACTCAAAAGCTGACGTTAATCCTGAAGAAAGATATATTGTACAGTTCCCTGAGGACAACACAATCTGGTCTATCAACTCTGCATACGGCGGAAACGTTCTTCTCGGCAAGAAGTGTTTCGCTCTCCGTATTGCTTCATTCCAGGGTAAGAATGAAGGCTGGATGGCTGAACATATGCTTATTCTTGGCGTTAAGAAGCCTGACGGCGAAATCAAGTACATCACAGCTGCTTTCCCGTCTGCCTGCGGTAAGACAAACCTTGCTATGCTTATTCCTCCGGAGGGATACAAGAAGGACGGTTATGAAGTATTCACAGTAGGTGACGATATTGCCTGGATGAAACCCGGTGAGGACGGCAGACTTTATGCTATCAACCCCGAAAACGGTTTCTTCGGTGTTGCTCCCGGAACTAACGAAAAGTCCAACCCGAACGCTCTCCACTGCACAATGAAGAATACTATCTTCACAAACGTTGCTCTTAACAACGCTGAAGGTACTGTATGGTGGGAAAAGCTCGACAAGAATCCTCCTGTTGACGCAACAGAATGGAAGGGTGCAAAGGTTAACGGTGTTGAGTATACAGAAGCAGGAAATACTCTTGCTCACCCCAACTCACGTTTCACAGCTCCTGCTGAAAACTGTCCTTGCCTTTCATCTGAATTCAACAACCCCGCAGGTGTTCCGATTTCTGCTATTATTTTCGGTGGCAGACGTGCATCTACAACTCCTCTCGTTTATCAGTCATTTGACTGGACACACGGTACTTACATCGGTTCAGCTGTTTCTTCTGAAACAACTGCTGCTGCAACAGGTGCTGTAGGCGTTCTCCGTCATGACCCGATGGCTATGAAGCCGTTCATTGGTTACAACGTCGGCGACTACTGGGCTCACTGGCTTGAAATGGGTGAAAAGCTTGGCGACAAGGCTCCTAAGATTTTCAATGTTAACTGGTTCAAGCAGGACGAAAACGGTAACTTCATCTGGCCCGGTTTTGGCGATAATATGCGTGTTCTCGATTGGATTATCAAGAGATGTGAAGGAACTGTTGATGCTGACGAAACAGCTATCGGTTATCTTCCTAAGAAAGAGGACATCAACGTTGCAGGTATTGAGGACGAAGTTACTCCTGAAATCATGGATAAGCTCCTCGCTGTTGACAAGGAACTCTGGACTAAGGAAATCGCTGAAATGCGTAGATATTACAATGATGATATTGCTGCTAAGGGCGGTAACGTTCCTAAGGCTCTCTATGAAGAACTTGACAAGATTGAAGCAAGACTCAACAAGTAATTCTTTATATTTTATATACAAAAAGCTCTCTTTCGGGAGAGCTTTTTTGTTTTCGGTTACACTTGCATTATTAAATATAATATGGTAGAATATAGTTTATAATAAATTAAATTAAGAAAGGTTAACTATGGATAATTCAGATTTATGGAAAATAGTACTTGTTATTATTATGATGATTTTTTCCGCACTCTTTTCAAGTACAGAAACCGCATATTCAAGCGTAAACAAGCTGAGGCTTAAAAATTATGAGGCTCAGGGAAACAAAAAAGCTTCAAAGGCTCTTAAACTTGCAAATAAGTTCGACGAAGTTCTTACCGCCGTACTTATAGGAAACAATATTGTGAATATTGCAACCTCGTCAGTCAGCACACTTTTGTTTGTAAGTATTTTCGGAAGTAACGGTGCGGCTATTTCAACGGCTGTGATTACGGTTCTTGTACTTGTTTTCTGTGAAGTTCTCCCGAAATCATACGCAAAAAGAAACGCTGAAAAACTTGCACTTCTTTTTGCTTCACCGCTTTCCGTGCTGGTTACCGTTCTGAAACCTGCTGTGTGGATTCTCAATAAAATTTCGTCACTTCTTTCTTCGGGTGAGGAAGCACCTAGCGTTACGGAGGACGAACTGAAATACATGATTGACGAAATTGAGGAACAGGGTGTTATCGAGGAGCAGGAAAGTGAACTCGTAAAAAGTGCGTTGGAATTTGACGAAATATCAGTTGACGAAATTCTTATTCCGAGAGTAAAAGTGGTGGGCGTTGAAATCGGTATGGAAATAGACGAAATAAAAGAGATTTTCATAACCGAAATGTATTCAAGGCTTCCCGTTTATGAAAAAAGTCTTGATGACATAGTGGGAATTATAACTAACAAGGCGTTTTTCAAGATGCTTACAGAGGGAAACCGTGATATAATGTCTATCATTCAGAAAGTACCACATATCGCCGATAGTAAACTTATAAGCGAGGCAATGCGTGATATGCAGCGTTCAAAGGTGCATCTTGCCGTTGTAGTTGACCAGTACGGCGGTACAAAGGGTATTGTAACACTTGAAGATATAATAGAAGAACTTGTTGGCGAAATCTATGACGAGGACGATGAAATTGTTGCAAGAATAGTGAAGCTTTCACCCGATAAATTTGAAATTGCGGGCGATATGAGTATAAATGATATGCTTGAACAGCTTGGTCTTGACGGCGAACTTGTACAGACTGAATATAATTCCGTCGGTGGCTGGGTCACGGAGGTTATGGAGCATATCCCCGAAAACAACGAAACCGCCGAAACAGGTATTTTCCGTCTTACCGCCTCAAAGGTAAACGAGCAGACAGTTGAGAAAGTAATTCTTGAAATAAAACGGGAAAGTGACAGTGAAGATTTTACTTAAATGCATATAAAATGTAATAATTTTTAAGCAAAAAAGACAGACGGATTTGTTGTCATATTGCACAATCTTATCATCTGTACATTGTTTAAAACATAGAAAATAATAAATATCACAATTATTTTTGTTTTTATTCTTGAATTTTATGCATAATATGGTATAATATAACTGTAAACAAAATCACATCAGGAGGTAATTTTCCAATGAAGAAGAAAATAATAACAATAGAACGCCAATACGGAAGTGGCGGCAGTATTATTGGAAAACTTACTGCTGAAAAACTCGGAATAAACTGCTATAACAGACAAATTCTTGATATGACGGCTGAAAGGTGCGGAATCGCTGCCGAACATCTTGAAACGGCTGAGGAAAATGTTCCCACGAGTTTTCTGTATTCGCTTCTTATGTCGGCTAATCCTGCACGTTCAATGGAAGATAATTTACCGTTGTCCGACAAAGTTTTTCTTATGGAAAGTCGTATTATAAATGAAATTTCCGAGTCTGAAAACAGTTTTGTGCTTGTCGGAAGATGCGGAAGCTATGTTCTTGAAGATAAAGGCTGTTTCAGTGTATATATATACGCTCCCGTTGAAGAACGTATCAGGAGAGCGGTGAAAGAGTACGGCATACCTGAAAACAAGGCTGAAAATATTATGAAAAAAGCCGATAAACGCCGTGAGACTTTCTATAATGTAAACACGGGAAGAATATGGCAGGATAAAGACCAGTATTCTTTATGTCTGAACAGTGCCGAACTCGGAGACGAACTCTGTGCAGAAATCATTGTAAAAGCTTACAACGAATATAATAAAAAATTCTGAAATAATATCAGGTACGGTGAGTACCTGAAAAGCTGTCCGTTTTGAGACATTTTTTCAGATACTCACTGAAAATATCTCTCTTTTTTTCAGAAAAGCCCTGCATTTTTGTGCGGGGCTTTTTTGTATACTGTAAAAATTATTGGAAACAATAAACCAGACAAACAATAAAAAGGAGATGTTTTTGAAAATGAGCATTGTTCTTATAAGGTCGCTGATACTTTACATTCTTGTTATTTTTTCTGTAAGACTTATGGGAAAGCGTCAGCTCGGCGAACTCCAGCCGTCAGAACTCGTTATAACCATTCTTATATCAAATATTGCCACACTTCCCCTCGAAGATACAGATATACCGCTTTTTCTCGGTATTACGCCCATACTTGCACTTGTATGCTTTGAAGTTATAGTTTCATGGCTTAATCTTGTTTTTCCGAAATTCCGCAAGATGATTTCGGGAAGTCCGAAAATAATAATACGCAACGGAAAAACAGACCCCCAAATACTCCGTGAACTGCGTTTCTCGGTTGACGACCTGATGATGTCACTGCGTGAAAAGGAAGTATTTGACATTGAAGATGTTCAGTTTGCAATTGTAGAAACAACGGGAAATATTTCTGTAATGAAAAAACAGATGAAAGATACTCCCGACAGACAGGATTTTGGAATGAAAGTAAAAAATTACGACCCTCCGCAAGTTATAGTTTCAGACGGAAAAATTCTTCCGCAGTCATTGAAGTCAATGGGAATCGCAGACGGTACGGTAGAAAAAATACTGAAAGAAATCAGAATAAAACTAAGTGATGTTTTCATAATAACTGTTGATACACAGGGACATTTCTTTATTGTGGACAAAGCAGGAAATGCCCCTTATATAGTAGAAAACGGAGGACAGGTGCAATGACGAGAATAAAAATAAGCACAGGAATATTGTGTCTGCTTGTTGGAGTGAGTATATTTTTCAGCATATGGATAAACAGCAGGTGCAGTTATATGCTTGACGAAATATCCGAAATTTATGAACTTCTTGATTCCGGTGATACTGATAAGGCTGTATCTTCGGCAAAAAAGCTTGATGAAAACTGGAACAGTTTCCGCAGAAAAGCTACTGTCATGGTTAAAAACAATGAACTTACAGACATTGACTGTATAAGTGCAGGAATTCCGTATCTCATCAAAAATGACAGCGATGAAGCACATTCACGTCTTATAGAATTACGTCATATGCTTGAAATGCTGAAAGGTGGGGAAATTCCGACGTGGACAAGAATTTTATGAAAAAAGCGGACAGTTATATATCTGTCCGCATCTTTTTGATATATTCAGTTATATATTACATTAATGAAAAACCCCAATAATTAGTATATTCATAAATATATGATTTCTATTCTGTTTTTTCGGAATCATCATTTATACACTGTGCTTTCAGTAAATCCCTTATTTCTGTAAGCAGAACTTCTTCCTTTGATGGTTCCGGAGGAGCAACTTCTTTTTTCTCCTCATCTTCTTTTTTCCTGCCGATATGCATGAGGGTGTTTATACCTTTCATAAGCAGAAACAGTACAAAAGCCATAATGATAAAGTTTATCACTGCTGTCAGAAATGCACCGTAATCAAGAGCCTGTCCTGTATCGCCGAGTTTTATTTTTCCCGCAACTTCCGCACCTCCTATGCAGTTTATAAGAGGATTTATAAAGCTTTCTGTAAGTGATGTTACAATGTCCTGAAAAGCAGCACCTATAATAACACCTATAGCGAGGTCCATAACGTTTCCTTTAAGGGCAAAAGCCTTAAATTCATGTAAAAATTTCTTTAACATTTTTCAATCACCTTTCATAATTCAATATAAATATAAGATATAAAACGTTTTCCTACAAATTCCGACAAAATAAATATGCGGAAAAACCGCTTTCAAAGCGGTTAGAGTTCCGGAAGTTCGGGGGCATCACTTTTTACTGTTTTTTTAGCCTGCATATATTCAGGTAGTTCAATTTTATCAAGTTCGTCGACATACTTAGGCTTTTTCTTTGGCATTGCTTCAACAGCATGGTCTGCTTCCGCCATAATTGCCTTTTGAGTTTTCGGTACATAAACTTCAAGTTTATCAGGGTCTGCCTCACCTGCTCCCGACATGGTCATGTAGCTTTTATATGACTTTTTGGCGTTAAGCCTGTTTGCGTCAACTTCCTTAGCAGTACGCATAATATGATTTGCACCATATGTCTTTTTTTCCTCAAGATTTTCGGCATTGACCTTTTCGGTCTGCCTCATATACATTTTATTGAACTTGCTTGCATTGTTCGGAACAAGACCGTCTGCATTTACAAGCGGAGTTTCGTTCATATACGTTTTCTTTTTACTGTCACGTTTTTTCAGACTGCCGACATCAAGACCTGCTACCGAAACGTCTCCCATATCGGAGGATTTTCCGAAGAAATCACTTTCAGATATTTCGGATTTTTTCTTGTTTTTACTGTCGTCAATAAAATCACGGAATTTGTCATTTATATCATTGTTTACGGAATTATTGACCTGATTTTTCTGCAACTGTTCAGAAACGGGCTGAAACTGTGGCATTGACGGCTGTTGATACAAAACGGGCTGTTGTGCGTAAATTGGCATACCGTTAGGGTCATAACCCATAAGCTGCGGTGGGGCATATGTTATAGGTGACTGTGCGTAAATCGGCATACCGTTGGGGTCATAACCTATAATCTGCGGTGGAGCGTATGTCACGGCAGGCTGTGAATAAATCGGCATACCATTAGCATCATAACCTATAATCTGCGGAAGAGCTTCATTTACTGCAGGTACTCCGTATATCTGATTAAAGTATGGGTTGGCACTCATATACGGCTGACTCGGAAGCGGTGAAGAATTAATAACATTATTCTGCTGAATCGAAACAGGTTGTGAAACAGTAGATTCATCACGTTCGCTGAAATCAAGTTCGTTGTCAGGCTG
>DETU01000019.1:3703-12485 GCA_002362175.1 Ruminococcus sp. UBA3280 | reverse complement strand
TATCACAGATTAAAGTAATTTTCTATAGTTTTTTCAGACTTTTCTGAAATTTCATTTTTTTTATTAAATTCGTCCAAAAAAATCCACTTAATACGTGTATTTTTTCTAAACCAGGTAAGTTGTCTTTTGGCATAACGGCGTGTTTCCTGTTTTATCCTGTCGATACACGCTTCAAAGGTCATCTGATTTTCAAAGTAAGGAATAAGTTCTTTGTAGCCTATGGCATTGGAAGATGTTTTCATTCCTTTCTCACGCCAAAGTCTTTCAGCCTCCTCAACAAGACCGTTTTCAACCATTTCGTCCACACGCCTGTTTATTCTGTCATAAAGAATCTGTCTATCATGAAAATTCAAACCGATAACAAGCGAATCGTAAGGACTTTCAACGAGACGGCTTTCCGCTTTGAGTTCACTGAACCTGCGTCCCGTAACATGAAATACTTCCAATGCCCGAACAACTCTTATTGTGTTGTTCATATGTATTGACCCGGCAGCTACAGGGTCTATTTCAACGAGTTTGCTGTATAAAAATTCATTTCCTTTTTCCCTTGCCAAACTGTAAAGTTCCGCACGATATTCCTCATCGCTTCCTCCGTCCGAAAATCTGATATTTTCAAGAAGTGAATCAATATAAAGACCCGTACCGCCGACTATTATCGGAAGTTTTCCCCTGCTGAAAATGTCATGAATTTTTTCGTTTGCAAGTTTCACATAATCCGACACACTGAATGAAACGTCCCTGTCAAGAAAGTCAATAAGATGATGAGGAATGCCCTGCATTTCCTGCGATGTCGGCTTTGCGGACGCTATATCAAGACCTTTGTAAATCTGCATTGAATCGGCGGAAATCACTTCACCGTCGTACTTTTTAGCAAGTTCAACACCAAGAGAGGTTTTTCCTGAAGCTGTAGGACCGACTACCGCAAGCACTTTAGGCTTATTTTTATCACTCACATAACTCCTCCTTTAATCAGGTACGTCCGAACTGATGTTCAATATTACTTTTTGTCATTGTGAACATCACAGGTCTGCCATGCGGACAGTGACGGATTTTTTCATTATAGTAAACCTGCTCCGCAAGTGACTGTAATTCACTCATACTGTTTTTGTCGTTTGCTTTTATGGCTGACTTACAGGCAACGGTATGAAGCATATCGTCAAGCATATGAGACTGCGGATTATGACGGTAAAGCCTTAGATTATCAGCAATTTCAGCAATTACCGCCTCTATATCAAGTTCAGTTACAAAAGTAGGAACTGCTTTAGCCGAAATACATGGACGTTTTGAAAAGTCAAATAAAAATCCCAAATCCGCAAGAAGTTCCGTATTTTCTTCCATTGCACTAAATTCCTCCGCAGTAAGAAGCACTTTTATTTCATTCATAAGCATCTGCGTATACTGACGGCAGTTTCTGCTTTTAAGTCTTTCAAAAATTATACGTTCATGTGCAGCGTGCTTGTCAATTATAACAAGTTTATTATCATCTGTTTCAGCAATTACATAAAGTCTGAAAGCTTCACCTATAACACGTATTTTCTGCTTTTCCGTCCATACGGATTCTTTACTTTTTTCGGCTTTGGAAACCGTTTTATTTTCGGACGTTTCAGAAGTTTCAAAAGATTTACTGCTGATATAACTGAAACTTTCAAGCGGTTCAGAAACTTTATTTTCCGTTTTCTGCGGAATTTTTATCTGCTTACGATTTTCCTTTTCCGGTTCACTGTATGCACTGCAAACCTCAATGTCAGCCGTTTCCAAAACTTCGTCGGAAACGTCAGGAACAATAATATTATTTTCGGAAAGCTTTTTTTCGGTTTCCTCAATCTTGTCAACGGGAGTGAAAATAAACTCCTGTTGATGTTCGATTTCTTCCTTTTCCTGCACCGTCACTTCTGTCTGTTTTACTGTTGGTTTCAGTTCAAATTCATAAATAAGACCGTCTTTGACCATAGCATTCTTTATTGCAGAAAATAATGTATCTGAAACTTCCTTTTCATTGGTGAAACGCACTTCCGCTTTTGACGGGTGAATATTTACATCAATAACAGACGGTGCAATATCAATCATAAGAACACACGCAGGAAATTTGCCCGTCATAACCATATTTTCATACGCACTTTCAAGAGCAACAGAGCATATTTTTGAACGGATATGTCTGCCGTTTACAAAGAAATTCTGAAAAGAACGGTTGTTCTTTGAATAAAGAGGCTTTACAGCATAACCCGTTATATGTATATTGTTTTCTTCATAATCAACGGGCATCATATCACGTGCAAAGTCACGACCGTAAACCGCATAAACCGCCGAAAAAAGTTCACCGTCACCGCTTGAATTAAATTCTATCCTGTTGTCACGTATAAACTTAAATGATATTTCAGGGTGTGAAAGAGTTATCTTCTGAACAAGCTGACTGACAGCGTTTGCCTCTGTAACGTCCTTTTTCATAAATTTACGGCGTGCAGGTACATTATAGAAAAGGTCACGTATAATAATAGTCGTGCCGTCGGGACAACCGCTTTTTTCGTGAAGAACTTCCTCACTTCCCTCTATCCTGTATAAAGTTCCGTAGGTTTCATTTTTCTGCTTTGTCATTGTCTCAACTTTTGAAACGGCAGAAACAGAAGCGAGAGCTTCTCCCCTGAATCCGAGAGTACATATATTTTCAAGGTCGTCTTTATTCAGAATTTTGCTTGTGGCATGACGAAGAAAAGCTTTCGGAACATCATCAAATGATATTCCGCACCCATCGTCAGTTACACGCATATAGGACAGTCCGCCGTTTTTTATCTCGACAGTTATATGACCCGCTCCCGAATCAATCGAATTTTCCAAAAGTTCCTTTATTACGGAAGCGGGTCTTTCTATAACTTCACCTGCCGCAATAAGTTCAGATATTTCCCTGCTAAGAATATTGATTGACGACACGGTTCTTCTCCTTTCAAAGTCTATATACCGAGTATTGTAAACACTCCGTATTCTGCAAAAGATTCCTGTATCCAGTCATTTACGTCTTTTACAGCTTCTTTTGTACGTCCGAAGGCAGATTCACATATCAGCTGCCAATCTTCCGGAGTAATCTCCGTGTTTTCATACGGAGAATATTTCGGCAGAACATCAAGAAAAAGCTTTTTCAGACCTGTATCACTGAAATCCTCGTCATAAATATATATTGAATCGTCATTCCAAAATAAGTTATTCCATTTACCCCTGAAAAATTCATGGCAGTCTGTTCCCTTCAATTCATCTTTTCTGTAAAAATACTTCACGCTACCACTCCCTGTTCAGTATAATTTTTATTTGAATTTTTACCAGCCATAATAATCATCATATCCATAATCATAACCATAATCAACATAACCATAACCAAAATCATAATATCCGTTGTCATAATCATAATTGTAATCAATAACGGCGGTTGTAGTTGTTGTCGCATTCGGATTTACAAATGTTCCTGCAACATATCCTGCTGCCGTCTGAGTTACCGGTTCTGTTTCAACAGGTGCTTCTGTAACTTCTTCGGTTACTTCTTCAGTTGTAGTCTCTGTTGTTTCTTCGGTTGCTTCTTCAGTTGTTTCTTCTGTCGGAACTTCTTCGGGTTCTGTTGCAATATTTTCATTTATAAGACCCATTTCATACTTCTTGTTAAGTATACGCAGAACACTTTCATCTATACGTGACTGCTCAATTTCTCCCGATTCAACTGCACCGCATACGGAATCAATCGCTTCCGTCATGTCAGCAGGCATAAGAACAATGTCAACACCTGCGTTTATAGCCATGATTGCAGCTTCACCAACAGAATATGTACCTGTAATGGTATTCATCATCTGCGAATCGGTTATTATAAGACCATTGAAACTAAGTTCGTTTCTCAGAAGTTCGGTAACAACAGTATGTGAAAGGTCGGACGGCAACCAGTCACCTACACCTGATATAATCTGATGACCTACCATAACAAAGTCCGCACCTGCTTCTATACCCTTTTTAAAAGGTACAAATTCTGTTGCACGGAGTTCATCAATAGAACGTTTGATAGTTACATCTGAATCGGTATGTGTATCACCTTCAGCTGCTCCCAAACCGGGAAAATGTTTCAGTGTAGCACAAACTCCTGCGTCTTTGAGACCTACGGCAACGTTTGAGGACATATTCGCAACAACATCAGGGTCACTGCTGAACATACGTCCGCCGAGTTCACTTGCGTCACTTATATTAACATCTGCAACGGGGGCAAAGTCAAGATTGAAACCGAGTGCTTTAATATCTGTGCCTATAGTGTAACCTATTTCATAGGAAACGTGTTCATCATTTGATTCACTGTAATTAGCCATATCTTCAAAAGCGGTTGTACCAAGTGTATCGGCTACTCTTGCAACAGTTCCGCCTTCTTCGTCAACAGACATAAACATTCCTATGCCGTTGTTGTTATTCATTGCACATTCCTGTATGTCACTGATAAGCTGTGAAGTCTGTTCTGTTGTTTCAAGATTCTCAGCAAACATTATTACTCCGCCGATTGGATAGTTTACAATTGACTCCTCAACAATTTCGTCATAAAGCGTTACAACGTCCCAGCCTGAAAGCTGTTCGGGGGTTGTAATGAACATCTGACACACTTTCTCCTGCAACGTCATTTTTTCAAGAAGCGTTTCAGGCACTGTCTTTTCAGGAGCAGGCGGTTCAGTAGGTTCTGTGGCTTCTGTAACGGGTTCTGTTATGGTTTCATCAGAACTCTCGTCGGACGTCTGCTTTTTTTCTGCACAGGCACACAGTACTAAACTCATGCTTAGTGCCATAGCCATTAATTTCTGTACTTTCATTTAAAATCCTCCATTTTGTTTTTTATTTCAACGTTATAACTGAACAGTTCTTTTTCATTATAATATTTTCCCGTTTCCTCTTTGACACTGCCGTAAACGTCATCGCTGTAAACATAAACATTTATGTACACAAGACCGTGCGGAAAATACGGGTCTAAAGCATTTTTAACATCTTCGTCCACGCCCTCATAATGTGAACTTTCAGGCATATATATCCAATACGTCAGAGCTATTGCATTTGAATCTGCAATTTCCTTTAATGTATCGTTTTCATTCAGAACAGGAAATTTGTCAGAATATCCTCCTGACACCGTACATAAACCACTTGTGAACTCCTTTACATTAAGCTTATTCTGAAGTATATTATCCATATTTTCCCTGAAAAACGGGTCAGCAATTGTATTCATATAATTATCCCAATATACTTCCCAGTCGGACTTATCATCTTTCAATAAACTCAGTCTTACTAAATATTTATCATCTTTCAAAGAAACCTCCGCATTTGCATATGATTCCTGATTTTCAATCCCTTGGTCTTTCGACGGTTCACAGCTTAAAAGTTCAAAATCCTGATTGTACTTTGAGTTCATGTATTCAAGTGCAACTGCCCCGACTTTTTCAGCATCAATAAACGGTTTCTTTTCAAAACAACCTATACACGTCACACCGCATACAAGCAGTAATGCTATTATATTTTTTAATCTCACTCTTTATCTCCGTTTATATAAATATTTTCTTCAGAAACAGATTTCATTATCATTCCGTTATCGTTTAAAACTGAATTTTTATACTCGTCATAACAGTCATCATTCTGCACAATCAACTTTATAATTACATGATTATCCGACATACACGGAGTGAAAACTTTTTCAACATCTTTCCTTATTCCGCTGTAATAAGAACTTTCAGGCATTATAATATCATAATAAAAGCTTATTTTTCACGACTCCATAATTTCCCATAAGGTATTTTTTTCATCAGGTACTTTAAATTCATCATCAAAGCTATTGATAAATAAATCCGTTATATGTTCGTTATGAAAAAATCCGTCAAGTCTGATGTCCATTTTTTCCTTGATAACAGAAAACATAACCGTATCCATATAATCTTCATATTTAATCTTGTACTTTGATTTGTCATTTTCGTCAAGAACAACTGTAGCATGATACTCTTTTCCTGAATCGTCACCTTTTAAACTGAAGTACACATCAATCCACACGTCTTTTATATCAACAACAATATTCTGCTCCGCATCTTTCTTACTGCTTATCAGTTCAAAATCCTGACTGTATTTTGAGTTCATATAATCAATTGCAAACTGACCCGCTTTTTCAGCGTCTACAAGGTCGTAATATCCTCTTTCATAACAACCCGAAAAAGTCATTATGCACGCCATTGACAAAGCAACTGCTTTTTTATTCATTTTATAATCCTCAGTGTTTTATAAGTTCAAAAACATCATTGAGCAACATTCTGCACTCACTGTCTGTCAGTTCATCAATGTTTGTCTTTCTAAGCATATCAAACGCTGCTTCACGGTTTATACTTTCAAAACTTATCTGTCCGCTTTCCTCATGTGTAACACTGTTAATACTGCTGTTGTGATTCTGTTCCATTTCTTCAAGAAACTCTCTCGCACGGCTTACTACTTTCGGCGGAAGTCCCGCAAGTTTTGCAACGTCAACACCATAGCTTTCATCAACTCCGCCACGCACTATCTTACGTAGAAAACGTATTGTACCGCCATGTCTGTTTACTGCAATACTGTAATTCTTAACTCCGTCAAGTTCGTTTTCAAGACCGATAAGTTCGTGATAATGAGTAGCGAAAAGAGTTTTGCAACCGAGTTTCTTTGATGTACATATATGTTCGGCAACCGCACGTGCAATACTTACACCGTCATAAGTTGAAGTACCTCTGCCCACTTCGTCAAGAATAACAAGACTGTCAGGTGTTGCATTTTTAAGAATATCCGCAACTTCACTCATCTCAACCATAAATGTACTCTGTCCTGCTGTCAGGTCGTCGGAAGCACCGACACGTGTGAATATTTTGTCCGCAACAGATATTTTAGCGGAATCAGCAGGTACAAAAGAACCAATCTGAGCCATAAGCACTATGAGTGCGGTCTGACGCATATAAGTTGATTTACCTGCCATATTAGGTCCGGTTATAATTGACATTCTGTTATTTTTTGTGTCCATATAAATATCATTAGGCACAAACATCTCATCTTTCAGCATAAGTTCGACAACAGGGTGACGACCTGCTTTTATATCAATAACACCATCAAGTGAAATATCAGGTTTTACATAGAGGTTTCTTATTGCAACCTCGGCAAACGAACAGAGAACATCAACCGAAGCAACCGCCGAAGCCGTTTTCTGAACCTTTTCAAGCATAGAGGCAAGGAAATCACGTACTTCACCGAAAATATCCGCTTCCAGTGCAAAAGCCTTGTCCTTTGCACCGAGTATAGAATTTTCAGCGTTTTTAAGTTCTTCGGTAATAAATCTCTCGGAATTTGCAAGCGTCTGTTTTCTTGTCCACTCTTTTGGGATAAGGTCGTAATATGAGCGTGTAACTTCCAGATAATAGCCGAATACACGGTTAAATCCTATTTTCAGATTCTTTATTCCCGTTGCCTCACGTTCACGCTGTTCAATACTGTCAATTATTTCTTTTCCGTGATTCATTATGTGACGGAGCTTATCAAGTTCTTCATTGAAACCGTCTTTTATAACGCCTCCGTCCTTTACAGACACAGAAGGTTCGTCGTTTATGGCATTTTCAACCAGCCTGACTATTTCATCAAGTCCTGAAATGTCATCATTGTATTTTTTCAGCAGTTTTGAATTATCAAGCTTATCCAGTTCGTTCTTTATAAAAGGCAACTGTAAAGCCGTTGCGGAAAGTGCTTTGAGGTCACGGGGATTCGCACTCTTATACATAACCTTCGTCATAAGACGTTCAAGGTCGTAAACACGGTCAAGAAGATTCTGCAAATCAGCAAGAACAATACTTTTTCTTGTAAGTGCCTCCACTGCGTCAAGACGTTCTATAATTCTTGCGGGACTTTTCAAAGGCTGTTCAATCCAGTTTTTAAGCAGACGACGACCCATTGAAGTTCTTGCCGAATCAAGTACCCACAAAAGCGAACCCTTTTTCTCCTTGTTCCTTAACGTTTCGGTAAGTTCAAGATTCCTGCGTGCATTAAGGTCAAGACCCATAAACGCCTCGCCGTTGAGTATCTCAATAGAAGTAAAACGTGAAACGGAAGTTTTCTGCGTATCGTTTATATAGTCAAAAAGTCCGCATACTGCCGAACAGTCCGCACCGTTTTCACTCATTCCAAGCTCTTTTACAGATTTTACACCGAAAACTTCCTCAACAGTCTTTCTTCTGCTTTCACAATCAAAACATATCCTGTCTCTGAGTGTTACCGTACATTTAAGACGTACTTTTATAAAATCCGCAACGTTTTTAAGTGACAGAACACTTTCAGGGAATATAATCTCAGCAGGCTGACAGCGTGAAAGTTCGTTTATAATTCCTGTTTCAAGGTCTTTTCCCTGAAACATACTAAGATATGCTTCACCTGTTGAAACATCAGCCGAAGCAACACCGCAGTTTTTTTCATATTCATCATAATATATACTGCAAATATAATTATTTCTGCTGTCGTCAAGCATACTGCTTTCTATAAGAGTTCCCGGAGTTACAACACGTATAACGTCACGCACTACTATGTCACGACTTTCTGACGGGTCTGTGAGCTGTTCGCACACGGCAACCTTATAACCTGCATCAATCAGTCTTTTTATATAGGTATCCGCCGCATGATACGGAACACCGCACATTTCAGCACGTTTTTCCAAACCGCAGTCCTTTCCCGTGAGTGTAAGTTCAACTGCTTTTGAAGCTGTTATTGCATCATCAAAAAACATCTCATAAAAATCGCC
>DETU01000019.1:2840-3406 GCA_002362175.1 Ruminococcus sp. UBA3280 | reverse complement strand
AAACAGAATACAATCGGGATATTTATCCTTTATATCAAGATACTGTCTCATCATAGCAGAAACTTTATTTCTGTCTATTTTCATCATTTATGTGATGCTCCTTTCCTAATCAGCCACAGCCACCGCAGGTTGCACAGCTTCCTCCGCAGTTTGACGACGGTGTACAGGTGTCGGGGTTTTCACCGTTCGCACAAAGCGATATAATCTGATTTATATTATTGATAAGGTTTTCAAGTTCACTCTGTGCGGAATTGAAAACAATCATATTCTTGTTGCTCATTATCTTCTGATACACTGCTTTCAGTTCACTGTCAATGGAATTAAGTTTCTCTGAATCGGAATTTTCCATACTCATTGCAAGACTTAATTTTTTTCTGAGTTCACTGAATTTTTCAATATCAGCCTGTAACTCCTTATCTTCGTCATTTACCTGCTTTGCAAGAGTGTATGCAATATACCTGTCGTCCTGCTGAATAGCCTTTCCGAGTTCTCTCGTCATCTGAATAACGTCCATAAAATTTCATTCTCCTTTTATCTTTATTTATTATTAAACACTTGTATGTGAA
>DETU01000019.1:0-2562 GCA_002362175.1 Ruminococcus sp. UBA3280 | reverse complement strand
TATTAAACACTTGTATGTGAATAAATAGTTTCAACAATATTTCCGTCTATATCAATTTCGGCAATATAACTGAAATAAGGTCCTGAATTTATCTCAATGAAAATATGTTCATCTTCCGTCTGAATAGCGGAAACATCATAATAATAACTATTTTTAAAAATATAGTCTGTATCTAAAATCTTGACATTTTCACCTTTTCCAAGCCTATAAATCTGACCGTCGGTATTTGTACTGTCGGAGTAAGGCTGATAAAGTATATAATCACCATAAAACGCAAAAAACCTTACATTCTCACAGATTTTTTCACTTACATAATCATTCAGATTCATACGGTAAAGGTGATGCTCTGCGGACATATAGTACATATAATCACCACAGAATACCCCTGCTCCTCCCTCGTCAAGAGAGGTATCGGTACTTGTTTCCGTATCGTAAACACCGTATTTCAGATAATCAGCTTCATAGAAAATTTTACTTCCATAAACAGAATATCTGCTTATCTGAAGATTTATAAAAGCCACTGATTCAGGGTCTGAACCGTCGTATCTCATGCGGAGAATTTCCGTTCCTGCGTCATTCCTGCAAAGACAGTAAATATACTCATCAGTAAAATAAAAATCGGAAATTTCCTTTTCTTCATACTTTAGTTCAGTATACTTGCCGTCACTGAAAGAATAAAGCTCATTACCTCTGTACTTGCCGTAAAAAATATTGTCTTTATAGAGATATGCGTTGAAATCATCTGCGTTTTCCACAAATGCACACTTCTTGTCGGCATCTTCATGAAGCAGTACATAATAAGCACTGTCACGACCGCCTTTGTACGAATAATAATAACGACCGCTTTCATCAAAAAACAAGGTCTTTATATGATTCAGAAAATATGTTTTGTCGGGTTCTCCAATTTCAATATCTGTTACAGCAGGAAATATTTCAGTAGTATCTTCGGACTGAATTTCCGTAACTGCCTCGGTTTTTATTTCCGAAACGTTCATATCTGCGGGCGGGACTACATTCCCACAGCCCACAAGAGTCATCATACATAAAATCAAAATAAACTTCTTCATATCATTCTTCCGATTACCGCCCAGTTCATAGCGTCCGTAACTTCAATTGTGATAAATTTTCCCATAAGAGAAATATCCCCCTTAAATTCGGCAATAATAAACTCATTGCTTTTTCCTGTCAGGTATCCTTCATGTTTTTTTGAAACTCCGTCAACAATCACACGCATTTTTCTGCCTATAAAACGCTTATAATGTTCCGACGAAATTTCACGCTGTAATTCAAGAAGTTTTCTCATACGCTGACTTTTTTCACTCTCGGAAATAAAATCTTCCGTATCAGCCGCTTTTGTGCCTGTTCTTCTTGAATAGATAAACGAATATATATTATCATATTTCACACGTTTTATTATGTCAAGAGTATCTTCAAATTCCTCGTCTGTCTCGTTTGGAAAACCAACAATCAAATCAGTAGTAATTGAAAAATCAGGGTCACGGTTTCGTATATAGTCAACAATTTCAAGATACTGCTCTGCGGTGTAACGTCGGTTCATACGTTCAAGCACACTGTTGCTTCCGCTCTGCAACGGCAGGTGAAGATGCTTCGCTACTTTTTCACACTCAAAAATGGTGTCAATCAACTCTTTTGAAGCGTCTTTAGGGTGCGACGACATAAACCTTATTATAAAGTCGCCGTCAATTTTATTCAGTTCACGCAGTAACTGCGGAAAACTAATGTCACTTTCAAGGTCGTTTCCATATGAATTAACATTCTGTCCGAGAAGCATTATCTCCCTGTATCCGTCATTGACAAGCTGCCTGACTTCTCTTATTATATCTTCCGGACGACGACTTCTTTCACGTCCCCTTACATACGGGACGATACAGTATGTACAGAAATTATTACAGCCGAACATTATCGGTACAGAGGCTTTGAAAGAACTTTCACGCACCTGCTCGACCGTTTCGGAAAAATCATCGTATTCACTTATATCAGCAGAAAATTTCTTCCCTTTCAGACATTCGAGAAGCAATGACGGAAGTGCATTTATTGCAGACGTTCCCATTACAAAATCAACCTGCGGATATGATTTCCTGATTTTTTCCGAAATATGTTCCTGTGCGGTCATGCAACCTGCAATTCCGATAATAAGCGACGGTTTTTCCTCTTTCAACTTCTTCATACTGCCTATTATTCCGAAAACCCTGTCCTCCGCACTTTCACGCACAGCACAAGTATTAAGTATAATAATATCAGCTTCACGCTCGTCCTCCGTAAAACCGTACCCGATTTTTTTCAGAACACCTTTTATCTTCTCACCGTCCGAAACGTTCAGCTGACAGCCGAAACTCCGCACATAAGCTTTAAATTTCCTGTTTCCAAGAATACGTTTTATATTGTCTGTAATCAAATTGTTCTCACTCAAAATTTCTTTCCTCTCATTCGATAAAAATCAGATAATACATTATTATAACATATACTAAAGTTTTTTTCAAGTGTAAATATCACTATAAACATAATTTTAATTTAAAACAAAGTCTTAATATGCAAAATAGA
>DETU01000094.1:47935-67480 GCA_002362175.1 Ruminococcus sp. UBA3280 | reverse complement strand
ATTTTAAAAACTATGCATATGTCACAATAATTCATTGAAATTTCAGCAGTTTTTGTCTTGAAATTTAAATACATATGTGTTATAATTAAACAGACAGGCAATGCGGAAAAAATTTTTTCCGAAAACAAAAAATAATATTTCAAGGAGGTCTATACAAACAATGAAAAAAAATACACGCAGACTTATCAGCACATTAACACTCGGAGCATTGACTATGTCATTTGTTTTTACGGGAGGGTGCGGAAAAAAAGAAGATGATGAGACATACGTTGCAGTAATAAGCAAAAGTCAGGACCAGTACTGGGACTCAACAAAAAAAGGTGCTGAAGATGCAGGAGAGGAAATGAATATCAGAATTACGTATGAAGCTTCTGAAAAAGAAGATGTTAATGCTCAGATAAAATACGTAAACAATGCTGTTTCCAATAAAGCGGACGCTATTGTAATCGCTCCTGTAGAGGATAGCGACGAACTGGCGGAAGCACTAAAAAAAGCCAAAAGTAACGATATACACATAATAGCCATTGATTCAGATATAAGAGAAGAAGGAAGAACTTCATGTATAAGCACAAATAACCGCTATGCAGGTGCTATTGCCGCACGAAAAGCGTCCGAACTTCTCGGAGAAGACGGAAACATAGGAATTATAACACATCTTCCCACTTCACCTACGGCAATAGAACGAAAAGGCGGTTTTTCAGACCAGCTTGCAGAATACAATGATTCAGAAGAAAACAAATTCAATATAATTGCAACAGAAAACGGAAACGGCGTTATTGAAGAATCAAGAGAAGCCGCACTCAAGCTTATTAATGATAATCCTGAAATTGAGCTTATTTTCGCCACAAATCAGGGCGGTACAATAGGAGCCTGCATGGCGGTAAACGAACTTGACAAGGCTGATGAAGTTACTGTTATAGGATTTGACTCATTCAACGGCGGAGACAATTTTAAAAGTGCGGAAGAATATGTGAAAAGCGGTGTACTCGATGGCTTTATTGTACAGAATCCCTACTGTATGGGCTATCTCGGTGTAAGATATGCGAGAAACCTTGTAAACGGAGAAAGTATAGCTGCTTCAATTGATACGGGTGCTACGCTTGTTACAAAAGACAATATAAACGACAGCGATGTCCAGCTCCTTATGAATCCCATGAAAAATTAACGGAGGACTTAAACAATGGCTAATAATAACAATTATTCAAGAAGCAAACGAAACTTTACCATAGCGTCAATAATGCTGTTTGTAATCATGGTCATAAATATGATAAACAGTACCATTGTATTTCTGAACGGACGAAGAGTCTATGACCATAATATGAACTCTCTTCAGCGAATGTCAACAATATGCGAACAGCTTCTCAGCGTAAACAGAGAAGTTCTTATGATTGTTTCTGACACGGGTAACCCTATGTCGAACGTGAACAATATCCACAACTCTTTTAATATCATAAGAGAAAATATGCAGGAATACGAGGAAATCGAACATTCCGACATGGAAAAAAGAAGATACAACCACGCAAAACTCCTTGTTGAGTCATATGACAACAAGCTCCTTAATCTTGAACAGTCTTTCACAGGTCTTGATGCCGACCAGATGAAAAGTATCTATCTTCAGGAAATTCACCCAACACAGACAGCCGCAGTTGAGATGCTTATGGCCACTCTCGAAATCGGCAAAAGTGATGCACAGAAAAAAATAAGTTCAAGTTCCGTACTTTTCGGAGCAGGATTTATTTTCCTCATAATTGTACTTATCATAGGTGAAATAATCATTGCTTCACTTGCAAAGTCAACAAAGAGAAGAATGATGCAGCTTGAAATGCAGGAGCGTCAGATTGCGGCAGCAGGACGTAAACTTGAAAGTTCAAATCAGAAAATGTACGACATTGCCCTTACAAACATTCTTACAGGTATGAAAAACCGTTATGCTCTTGAAAACGACCTTGCTGAAAGACTTGAAACAGACCAGTTCAATATAGGTGTTTTTGATATTGATAATTTCCGTATAATCAATGATACATACGGCTATGAGTTCGGTGACGAATTTCTTGCAGCAATCGGTGAAACACTTCTTGAAGAATTCAGCGACGTTGCATCTATCTACAACATAACAAGCAATGAATTCTGTTTTATCTTCAATGAAGATATTCCTGATAGTCAGATACAGAGAATCGCAGACAAAATCCGTGCGGCAATGTCAAGCCCCGTTACAATTGAAAGTATCATGGTTCAGTGTACCGCATCGGGAAGCATTTACCACTATCTGCCCAATGACAGTCTGAATGTAAGTTCACTGCTTATAAAGATGGATAATGTTATGCACAACGTAAAAAGAAACGGCGGTAATGCGGTTTATGTGGTAAACAGTCTCTAATACAAAACAAACGGGTATGCCGATTTAAAGCATACCCGTATTTTTTATATGTCTTTTCTTGCCCTTATATATGATTCAAGATAATCAATGGTCTTTTCAATACCAAGACAACTGCTGTTTATACATAAGTCATAAAGTCTTGAATCTCCCCAGTGTCCCGAGCAGTGATAATTGTGATAACGTTTTCTTTTCTTATCCTTCTTACAGATAAAATCTTCCGCATCTTCCTTGGAAAGTTCGTATATTTCCATTACACGTTTTACTTTTGCGTCCATATCGGCAAGAATAAAAAGTGAAACAAGTGCGGAGTTGCTTTTCAGTTTTGTTTCCGAACATCTTCCCACTACTACAAAAGATTCTCCGCTTTCAGATTTTTCTTTAAGAAAATTGAACTGCATTTCTGCAATATTGTCCTCTATTGAGTTGCTGTATCCTCTTACACGTCGGGAAATAATTTTCTTTTTCGGATTTTCATTGTACTTTTCAATCTGTTCGGGAGTAAGACCCGTTTTATCTGCAATTTCCGTAATAAGATGACGGTCATAAATCGGTATGCCGAATCTTTCGGCAAGTGCTTCTGCTATTACACGTCCTCCGCTTCCAAATTCACGTCCGACCGAAATAATAAGCTGTTCCATGATTTTTCCTCCTGATTTTTATAAATATCTCATGAAAATATAAACCGTTGAAATTCCGAGTACTATAATTGTTGCCGGAGCAAGCTTTTTACAGTATCTTCCCCAGCTTATCGGATAACCGTTCTTTGCTGCAACAGATGTGCCAACAACGTTTGCAGACGCTCCGATAGGTGTCGCACTTCCGCCAATATCAGTACCAATTGAAAGTGTCCATGCAAGAGTGGGCAGTGCAACGCTCGAAGTTTCCGCAAGACTCTGTATAACGGGTACCATTGTAGCCGCAAACGGTATATTGTCCACGAACGCACTCGCAATTGCCGAAACCCACAGAATAATAGCTATCATAAGCATAGCGTTTCCACCGCTAATGTTTTCAATGAACTTTGCAATAAGTTCAAGTATTCCCGTTTCTTCAAGTCCTCCGACAACAATAAACAAGCCTATAAAGAATACAAGTGTTTTATAATCAACTTTTTTAAGAAGTTCAACAGCGTCCTTTGCGAAAGCAATAAGTGTAATTACTGCGATAAAAAGTCCTATTGAAGCTACTGTAAGATGAGTAGTTGCGTGAGTAATCAGCAGTAAAACCGCACAGCCGAAAATTATACTGCTTACTATAAAATCACGTTTGCTTGTTATAGCCTCGCTCGGCTTCGGTAATTTTGAAATGTCAATTTTTTCACTACTGTTGCTTACGAGTTCCTTTTTAAAGGCAAAGTAAAAGAAAATTATCGAAAATACAAGTGAAATGCCTGCAACAAGTCCTGTATTGGTAAGAAAATCACTGAAAGAATATCCAAGCGAAGTACCTACGATAATATTCGGCGGGTCTCCGCACATCGTTGCCGAACCGCCTAAATTGGCACAGAAAATCTCTGAAAGAATCATCGGAACGGGATTGAATTTCAGAAGCTGTGAAAGTTCAATAGTTACCGCAGCAAGAAACATGATAACCGTTATACTGTCAATGAACATTGAAAGCACAGCCGACATAATCATAAAAGTAATGAAAACTGGAATTGTCCTGCACTTTACAAGAAAAGCTATTTTCATGCAAAGCCAGCGGAAAAATCCCGCCTTTGCCATACCCTCTACCATTACCATCATACCGGCAATGAAAATAATCGTTGCCCAGTTTATACCCTTGCTTTCACTTTCCGTGACCTGATACCAGAACTCTTTGGTAGCAAACCCTTTAATAGCAAGAGTATTCCATATTGCTTTACCGCTCTTCATACATATTCCAAACACTACTATAAGAGTAAGTATTCCGCTTCCGAGCGTTACGTAGTGCCGTTCTATCTTGTCCATGACGATTAAGACGAACATCGCCACAAAAATAACAACGGCAAAAATCTGTGCTGCTGCCATAATTTACCTCCTGTATATTTAATATGTATAATTGCACCTTTGGAATTATAGCACATCACACAGTTTTTTTCAAGAAAATTTTCTTTTTTCTGCATTTTGCGAATTTTTTTTATTATTTTCACTCCATTTATAGTAAAAAATGCACGGTATCAGCCGTGCATTTCTTAAATTTATATATATTTTTCAGGGTGTTTTTCTTTTCGTGAATACTTTCTTTTTTCCTCAGCCACTCTTGTAACGGGATTCAGTCCCGACCAGTCACGGCGTTTCTTTGCGTCGATTTTCTTCTTTTCCTTTTTACTCATTTTTTCATAGGGTACAAAATTCATATTATTCCTCCCCTGCTTTGAAGTTATAAACAGGTCTGATAATTTCATCGACTTCTGCCGTATCGCCTATATTGTCAAGAATATCATTCATAGACTTATAAACCATAGGACACTCGTCAAGCGTACCTGCATTGACGGAAGTGGTATAAATACCTTTCATCTGCTTCTTATACTCCGAAACGGTAAAATTCTGTTTTGCCTGAGAACGTGACATTATTCTGCCTGCTCCGTGAGGTGCGGAATAATTCCAGTCGGGATTACCTTTTCCCGTACAGATAAGACTTCCGTCCCTCATATTAATGGGAATAAGAAGTTTTTCGCCCTCCTTTGCAGAAACCGCACCCTTACGCAAAATCATACTTTCAGTATCTATATAGTTATGAATAGTAGTGAACTGTTCTTTAACATGAAGTCCCATTCCCTTTATAATTTCGTCCATCATTGCAAGACGGTTAAGGCGTGCAAATTCCTGTACTATTTTCATATCATGAATATACTGTTCAAAAAGTTCACCGTCAGTGTATGCAAGAGGTTTCGGAATATCGGTTGTTTTTGTGTTTTTAAGCTTTTTTATTTCGGACTCAATCTGTTTTGACTTTCCTTCTGCTTTAAGACGTGCAACAAGTTCGTCAACTTCTTTCTGAGAACTGCGGTTCAGTCGCCTGTAGGCTTCTTCCTGATAATATTTAGCCGTTTCAACACCGAGATGACGTGAACCTGAATGAATCACTATATAAATACTGCCGTCTGTTCCCTTGTCCGCCTCAATGAAGTGATTTCCTCCGCCGAGAGTTCCCATACTCAACTCCGCACGGTCAAGATTTACGTGTTCAATGCAGTAAAGTTCCGCAAGATTCAGTTTGCCGATATAACGGTGAGGCTTTTTCCTTATTGAAAAACCTGAAGGAATAGTCCTGTAAATAAGCTTGTCAAGCTGTTGCAATTCTATATGCTTCTCTTTAAGCCTGACCGTTTCCATTCCACAGCCTATATCCACCCCGACAAGATTCGGAATTGCTTTGTCTTTAACAGTCATTGTTGTGCCGATTGTACAGCCTGCTCCTGCGTGAACATCGGGCATAATACGGATTTTCGCTTCCCTGCTTACAGGCTGATTACAAAGAGTGATAATCTGTGAAATTGCGTTTTCGTCGATTACGTCAGTAAAAACCTTTGCGGAATTATATTTGCCGTTTAAAATAATCATAAAACTGTGCCGTTTTCCTTTCCGGTCTGTCTGCAAAAAAAAGCACCCCTGCAATCAGGAGTGCTTAATAAACATTACTATAAAAGCCGAAAAAATCAGCGTATAATAATTTGCAGGCAAACCCCATGTCTTGATTTGATATTGATTTTTGATAAAGCGAAATTTACAGATAATGTCATGGTGTTCACCGTCCTTTCTTATAATATGCAATTATTATACATTCAATCATTTTATTTGTCAAGCATAAATACAAATTTTAACCGTATTGTAATTATTTGCCTGAAGCCGTTCTTGAGTTCCTACGCTGTTTTTTGACTTCATACATTTTTTCGTCCGCCTGTTTTATTACACTGTAAAGAGTTGTTTCACCACCTGCAACGGCAACAACGCTTCCGAAACTTGCCGATAAAGTATATGGTTTTTTTATTATTGCATTCATATTTTCTATTTTTGCACTGAATCTGCGTTTGAATGTTTCGGCATCGCCCTCAGTAACGTCAAAACTGAAAACAACAAATTCGTCTCCTCCGAATCTTGCACATATACCGTTCATACAGCTTTCCTGAATAACGCTTGCAAGCCTTTGTATAGCAAAATCCCCCTCATTGTGACCGTAATTATCGTTTATGAATTTAAGACCGTCCATATCAATAAAAGTCAGCATGACTTTCTGATTCTTATCTGCACATTCCTTGAATTTTGCGTCCGCAAGATTAATGAAACCGTTTCTGTTGTAGATGTTGCAGAGAGGGTCAACAACATAAAGACGATTAAGTTCGTCCATAGTCTTGTTAAGGTGAATAAGCTTGCGTACATTTTCAAGTGAGTTACTCAGATTCATGGTAAGGTTATGGCAAAGCAGACTGTAAATAGGGAAATCACTGTTTGTAATAATATAATATCCGAGACATCTTTCACGGAAATGAAGCGGAAGAAAATAATTTATATTTCCGCCCGTCTCAACAGGCTCGGGAAACATATTACGACTTGGAAAATATCCGCACGTACGTCTTTCACCGTTTTCCCATATAAGCGGAGATGTCATATATCCTGCATAACCGCCTTCCGATTCGGGAATGTTCAAACCAAAAGAATCCTGCCAATCCTCCGTAAGACAAAGACAAAATTTATCACATTCAAGCTCCTCAATGAATTTATTGAGAACATCTATTGTTTCGGAAACTTCCTCCGTTTCGGCAAGACCTGCTGTAAATCTGTTGAGCATACTTATTCCTGAATTTATGTTTTCAAGTTTGTTATAAGTACGTTTTTTGTACATTCTGTAATCGTCGGAGGTCTGTGTCTTACAACCACAGCTTTCCGAAAATACCGGTGAAGAATCAAGTGATATATTTTTAGGCGGATTTTTTCCGTTTATTATATCAATAATTATTTCAACAGACTTATATCCCATATCAAAAAGTGGTCTCTTGACTGAAGTAAGTGCAGGACAGAAATTTCTTGCGTTGTATGTATAGTCAAAACCCGTTACAATTACATCGTCAGGAACTGTATAACCTGCTTTTTCGAGAGCCGAAACAGCTGTAAGTGCCATAGCGTCGTTAGCACATATAAAAGCGTCGGGAAGAGACACTCCCGATTCAAAAAACTCCTCTATTGCCTGTCGTCCGTCCTGACTTCTGAACTCTCCGAAAAATACACGTTCCTCCTCAACGGGAAGATTATGCTTTTTCATAACGTCAAGAAAAGCATAATATCTGTCTGTCGCTTCAGGATTTGAAAGAGGACCTGAAATAAAGTTTATTACTTTTGCACCATGTTCTTCAATAACATGATTTATTATTTCACTCATGGCAGAACTGTTGTTTATACTTATGTTGTAAAGCTGAGGATAATCATCGCAGTCAAAAATCACAGCAGGTATTCCCGAATCACCTACACGTTTTATTATACGCTTTTTTATTTCGGAGTCGCAGATAGTATTTGTCATAAGTATTATACCGTCAAATGCACTGAAATTTATCAGATTATAAATACTGTATTCCCCTATATCAAATCTTCTGCTTTTAAGCATACCTCCGTAAGCGGCAAAATAGGATACGTTGATATTATGCTCACCTGCAAATCTGTTGATACCGCTTATTATGTTGTTCTGATACTCCTCGTCAATACCTGCGGCAACAACAGCAATATGTATTATTTTTTCTTCATTCATTTTTTTCACCATCTCATAGTATTTATTGTGATTTAGTAACTTCATTGTATCACTGTTTACACAAAATTTAAAGGGGAAAACTGAAAAATCATCAATATGCATAATAAAATATAAATACATTTAGACGATATGCCGAATTTTCTGAAAAAATCGCCTTTTCTGCTCCTTAAAATCACTTGTATATAAAAGGAGGTTTATATTCATGAAAAAGACTATTATTTTTATTACGGCTGTTCTGCTTTGTACCTGTACTGTTTCATGCAGTAAAGTCAAAGAAAAACCAAAGGGAAACACGGACAGCCCTAAATCATATACCGCCGAAAAACTGAATGATATAGCCTATAAGAAAGAGTCCGTAAAACTTCCCGAAGGTCTTAATCAGATTTACTGTTTCAATTCATACAACAGCGGAAATAATTTTTTCATTCTCGGAGCAGGTATGGCTGTACCTGAATTTTGGAAAACAGACGGAGATTTTCAGAACTTTGAAAAAGTAGAAATACCTGATTTTGATATTGGTGTATCATATAATATTGACGTTTCCGAAAACGGCACTGTAATAGAATTTTTCTCTGATGCGGACTATGGTGATTTGCCCGCCCCCGACCCAATGTCCGAAGATTACAATGAAGCAAAATATGATGCTGTAGCTGAATACAGTTTCAAAATCAATACTTATAAAGACGGGGAACTTCTTACATCGTCGGTTGTCGGTGAATTTCCCGAAATTCCCGAAAATTCGACCATAATTGAAAATACGGTTTCCGACGGTGAATCACTGATTGCAAGCATAAACGGAACATACTACATATTTAAAACCGACGGTTCGTATATCGGTGAACTGTCCGCAGACGACGGCGAAACCGTTGAGGCAATCGGTCACAATAAAGACGGTTCACTTGTCTGTGTGGTAATTACCAGAGATGACAAAATGCAGATACGTCGAATAATGTCTGACGGTTCACCTGAAAAATCATCTGTAACTTACGATTTCAACGAAAGTATTCAGGGCAATATAACAGCAGGAACAGGCGATTATTCAGTGTTTATCCGTTCAAGGAGTACAATTTATGGTATACGTTCCGACAATTCCGCCATTGAACCGCTTTTCAGTATAAATTACTCGGGGCTCGGTTCGGACAATATACAGGGTTTTATAATGGGCGACGACGGACGATTCTCGGTAATTGAAAACAAATACAGTGATTTCAGTGTGAAAATGAGAACATACACACAATGCAGTCGTGAGGAATATGAAAGTATTCCGCATATAACTGTAGGAACAAGATATGAGGACTTATCACTGAAAGATTATATAGAATCATTCAACGACTCTCACGACGATATGCAGATTGATATGAAAACTTATGAAAACGATTACAGCGGTGAACAGCCAAACCTTATAGGTGACGACACTTTTGCAAAGGATATGCTCGCAGGCAATATCCCCGAAGTTCTTTTAATGGACGATACAAGCGGTAATTTTGGTTCTTCCAATCTCTGCAAACAGGGTGCGTTGTGTGATTTGTACGGCTTTATAGACAGTGACGAAAATCTTTCACGTGAAAGTTTTGTCCCTAATGCAATAAAAGCTTGCGAAATTAACGGTGGTCTGTATGTTATTCCGAACAGTTTTTCAATCAATCTGCGTTATACCGCAAAGGAAAAGTTTGTAAAAGATATTCAAACTTGGGACTTCAATGCCTATATGGATATTGTGGAAAATCTTCCCGAAGGTATGGGTATCAATTATTGGGAAAGTACAGATAACGGCATTTATGATACAAAATACAAGCGTATAGGCTGTTACAACTGGTGCAACTGGGTGAACTTTGAAAATAACACCTGCGATTTCCAGAACGACGAATTTATCCGTTACCTCAACTACTGCAACGGTGCGGACGTTATAGACGTTGAACCTGAACCTTTTGACCCTGATTCTTGGACTGACGATGACTACAACCAACAATTCAAAATGCAACAGATACAATACCGTGACGAACTCGCACTGTTCAATGATACGTATATAACCAATTATTATTCATACCTCAACCTTACACAAGGCGTTTTCGGCGGTGAACCAATTATAACTCTCGGAGAAATCGGCAACAACAATACTCCTGTAACTCTTGAATTTGGTGGAACAAACGGATATTCAATCACGGCGACTTCCGACAAACAGGAACTTGCATGGAATTTTGTAAGCAGTATGGTCAGCGACGAATACTACTCAGAAAATAATTCTTTCAGTTTTCCGATAACAAAAAGCGGTCTTGAAATACTGGCAGATTATGAGAAACGTCCGCAGAACAATAAGTTTGATAACAATGACGAATTTGCAGACTATACAGGTTATTTGTATCCGTACGGCGACGGAGATAATTATTCAAAAATCGGTTACGTTGATGACAAAATAATAGAAACAGTCCACGGACTTATCGAAAAAGCTGTGCCACAAAAATCAGGTATATATCCCGGAGCGGATTTTTATAATATCGCATATGAGGAATTTGACCGTTTCTTTAACGGACAGACAAACGCCCAACAGTGTGCAGAAAATATGCAAAGCAGAATTTCAATTTATCTTTCCGAAAAAGAATGACAAAAAAGGGACGTTTGAAACGTCCCTTTGATTTACTTATGAAAACCGACAATCTTCACCGCCGCAACAGGTGTCCCTATGTCGTCGGTAACGCTTACATTGTAACAGCAGGTAGACCTTCCGTTCTTTATAAGCTGTGTTTCGGCAATAATTCTGTCACTTTTCGGTACTCCGATAAAAGATATATCAGATGTTATTGAAACAGTTCCTGCTTTCTGCCAGTTTGAAGCAACTGCAAAAGCAAAGTCTGCCAGTGTGAAATAAACTCCGCCCATTACTCCGCCAACAGCATTTTTATGATGTTCGTTAATGGTAAGGCTTACTTTTGCGTAATGGTCACCTATTTCGTCTATAACTGCACCTGTTTCAGTAGCATAACGGTCATTGCAGAACATCTCCCGCACTCTTTCAAGTTCTTCCATCATATCAGCATACTCATATCATAAAGTCCTGCCGGCTGGTCTTTCAGGAAAACAGCGGCATTTATAGAACCCTCTGCAAAAACGGTCTTTGAAGCAGCAGAATGTGAGAGTGTTATAACCTCGTCGTTGCCTGCAAAGATAACATCGTGTTCACCTACTATTGTACCGCCTCTTATAGCGTGCATACCGATTTCAGACTTTTCACGTTTCTGTCTGCGTGAATGTCTGTCATAAACATAATGCTTTGAATTATCAAGAGTTTCATTTATAGCGTTTGCAAGCATAATTGCCGTACCGCTTGGTGCATCGATTTTCTGATTATGGTGCTTTTCAACTATTTCAACATCAAACTGATTTCCCAGTACACTTGCGGCTTTCTTTGCAAGTTCAACAAGAAGATTTATTCCCAGCGACATATTGAAAGTAAAAAATACGGGTATCTGCTGTGAAGCATTTTTTATCTTCTGAATCTGCTCGTCACTGTAACCTGTGGAAGCCACAACTATCGGTGTACCTGTTGCAAGACAGTATTCAAGAAGTCCGTCAAGCGAAGCAGGGTTTGAAAAGTCAATAATAACGTCAGGTTTTACGGGAAGTTCAAACGGACCTGAAACTATCGGGAAGTCCGCATATTGTTCTGTATAGAGGTCTATACCTGCAACAACTTTACAGTTTTCACGGTTTTTAACGCAGTTATAAATGGTTTTTCCCATTTTTCCGTTAGCACCACATATGGCAATATTTGTCATTTTTTTAGCTCCTTTTGTTTTTGGTTTTCTGAATTTTCTTGTCAGTTTTGGCGATTACTGCCGAAATGGCAAGCAATATGCACGGAATGGTGTACATAAATATATCATTTTCATCAATAAAAAATAATACTGCGGTTGGGATAAGAAGAAGCGAAGCGGTCAGATAGAGTCCGAAATTACATTTTTTTACTCTGAAAAGTGCAGAAACGGTAAAAAGAAAGACAAAAGGTAAAACAAACCATGCAAGGTCAAGAACAGAACCACAACCGTCATCTCCCTCATGCTTTTCCATAAAACCGAAAGCTGTAAGAAATTCATATTGCCAATCGCTGTTGAAAATAACGGTAATAATCGGAATAAGAATAGCCGTCACCGCAATAATTTTGGATATTGTCATCAGTTTTGTTTTTTCAAGTCCTTCACGGTTTCCGCCACAATTCTGACATACAGTAACTTTTTCGTGTGTGGAATAGTAGTAACCACATAGTTTACAGTTCATTTGCCCACCTCATAAATTTACGTTTAAAAAAGCGAGTTGGATTTTCTGTACATGAAATCAGTCACTTGTTTTGAAATAAATTCATCATCAACAGGTGCAGGCTGAAAATTATTTGTATCACCTGTAAACACATAAAAAGGGATAATATTTTCTTCTCTGCCTACAATTTTTTTTGAATCCCTGTCAAATGAAAAAGTTTCCTGATAAACAACAGTTCTGTTTTCCGGATAGGTATTACCGCCAAAACAAAAATTTCCTATTGAATAAACTATGTGTACACCCCTGTATGTTTCAAACGGCTGTAATACATGAGGGTGAGCTCCTACAATAAGGTCTGCACCGGCTTTAGCAAGTTCATGACAAGCCTGTACTTTCCAGTATTCTTCAGTGTGATAAGCTTCTTCACCGCCATGAAAATAAACTACCTGTATATCCGTTGATTTTTCAAGCCTGTGGATTCTATCAATTATTTTATCTACTTCCCAGTCGCCCCACATTGTGTCGCATATAAGACCAATTTTCACATCATCTTTTTCAAGAATAACATCTTTATCCGTTCCGCCCCATTCAAGTCCTTCTACCGATTCAATCGCTTTGATTGTATCATTCATGCCTTCTTCATTATAATCAAAAGTATGATTATTTGCAACCGTTACAACCTCAACATCTCCTGCGGAAAATATTTCAGCATTCCGACTTGGTGACCGAAACCAAAAAGCCGGATAATACCCCTTATATGTCTCAGGGAGTGCATAATCAGTAAAAACATTTTCACAGTTGGCAATTGTAAAATCATCATTACTGGTATACGGATAAACTTTTTCAAAAAAATATTCCTTTTCATAGTTTTCAGCATACCAATTGAAACTACCAACATAATTATCGCCGAGTTGAGTGGCAAGAGTACAGTCGCCTATAAATGAAAGTTTTATTTCGGTAACGGGATTATATGGTTCTATTTCCCTTGCTGTCAGATGTATAGACGGTCTGCCCGGAAAAGCTAACTCATTTTCGTCATCTTCATTTTTGTCCTCACAGCTGAAAAAAAGAACAGCCGAAGATATAAGTAAAATTAGTTTAGAAAAATTATTCAAAAAAATCACCCAAAAAATATATAAATTATTACATAAATAATTATATCACAAGGGTTTTCAAAAATCAAGATATAATTTTTATAGTGGAGTGGACAAAAGCAAATTTTATTAAAAGTCTGAATTTATCAATGCTGTCAGTCCACTCCACAATATTTCTTTAACCGACAGAAAATTATTTGATAAGTCCGTGCTTTTCAAGCTTTGACCTTAAAATTTCCTTGTGTTCGTCGGACATATCGCACAAAGGCATACGGCATGAACCAACGTCAACGCCTGTCATGTTTACGGCTTCCTTTACGGGAATCGGATTTACTTCAATAAAGAGAGCGTTTATAAGGTCAAGATATTCAAGCTGGAGTTTTGTTGCCTCTGCAAAGTTATTGTCAAGACAATACTGCACCATATCGTGCATCTGTTTAGGAATAATGTGTGAGGCTACGGAAATAACACCCTTTCCGCCAAGTGACATAAGCGGTACTACCATATCGTCGTTACCGCTGTAAACGTCGATAACATCACCGCACTCGGCAATAAGCTTTGCACAGTAGCTGATGTTTCCGCTTGCTTCCTTTATTGCAACAATATTCTTATGTTTTGCAAGTTCCTTTACTGTACTTACATCAAAACCCATGCCTGTTCTGCCCGGAATGTTGTAGAGAACAATCGGAATATTAACAGCGTCGGCAATAGCATTGAAATGCATGACAAGACCTTTCTGTGTGGTCTTGTTGTAGTAAGGGGTAACAAGCAGTAAAGCGTCCGCACCTACTGATTCAGCCTCTTTTGAAAGTTCAATGGCATACTTTGTGTCATTACTTCCTGTACCTGCAATTACAGGTACTCTCTTAGCCGTCTTTTCAACTGCATAACGGATACATTCAAGATGTTCCTCATCTGTCATTGTAGAGGATTCACCTGTAGTACCACAGATAATAATTGCGTCTGTACCGTTTTCAATCTGATATTCAATCATTTCGCCGAGACGGTCATAATTAACAGAACCGTCCTTATTGAAAGGTGTGATAATAGCAATACCAGCACCTGTAAAAATTGTGTTTTTCATTATAAAAACTCTCCTTTCAGAAAGATGATTTATTCAATGTATAAACATTCCATTCCTTTTCCTGCTTCATTCCGTGAGATTCGTAAAATCCGACTGAACTGCTGTTCCATACGGCACACTTCAGCTCTATCTGTTCACAATCTTCGGCAACGGCAATTTCCTTTGCCTTTTCAAGAAACTTTCCACCGATTCCGCAACCTCTGTACTCCTTACGTGCATACAAGTCCTCAATATAAAGAATTTTTCTGCCCGAAAAAGTAGTATACTTATAGAACGTATTCATTACACCTACGGGTTCATTGTCAATATATGCAATGAAACTCATTAACGCACCTGTTTCAATGAGTTCTCTGAAACATTGTGGTGTCATTGTAAATATATCAAGTGCGTTATGGTATTCCATAAGTTCTTTTGTAAGTGAGTATGCTGTATCAGTTTCACAAAGTGAAGTAGATTTTATATCAACGTTCATCAGTCAAAATAACCCTTTGCTGCAAGAAGTTCAGCGAGAAGAACACCACCTCCTGCTGCACCTCTCAATGTATTATGTGAAAGACATACAAACTTATAATCATACTGTGTATCTTCACGGAGACGACCTGTTGAAACCGCCATACCGTTTTCAAGATTTCTGTCAAGTTTAGCCTGCGGTCTGTTATCGTCCTCGAAATAGTGAATGAACTGCTTTGGTGCTGACGGCAATTCAAGTTCCTGCGGTACTCCTTTGAAATCTGCCCAGAGATTAAGAATTTCTTCCTTAGTGGGTTTCTGTTCAAAGCTTACAAATACAGCAGCTGTATGACCGTCTGAAACAGGTACACGGAGGCACTGTGTTGTGATTGCAGGTGTGGAAGCCTTTACAATTTCGTTGCCTTCAATAGTACCCCATACTTTGAGTGGTTCCTGTTCTGATTTTTCTTCTTCTCCACCAATGTAGGGAATGAGGTTGTCAACCATTTCAGGCCATGTCTCAAAGTTTTTGCCTGCTCCCGAAATTGCCTGATAAGTACAAGCAAGTACATTTTTAAGACCAAACTTTCTGAGCGGATGAAGTGCAGGTACATAACTCTGAATTGAACAGTTTGACTTTACTGCAATAAAGCCCCTCTTAGTACCGAGACGTTCTCTCTGTGCCTTTATGATTTCAATGTGGTCGGGATTGATTTCAGGCACAACCATAGGAACGTCGGGAGTAAATCTGTGTGCAGAGTTGTTTGAAACTATCGGACACTCTGCCTTTGCATAAGCTTCTTCAAGAGCTTTGATTTCATCTTTCTTCATATCAACCGCACAGAAACAGAAGTCTACCATTCCTGCGATTTTTTCGATGTCTGATGTTGCGTCAAGAAGCACCATATTCTTCATGGATTCAGGCATTGGTACTGCCATTTTCCAGCGATTTCCTGCTACTTCCTCATATGTCTTTCCCGCACTTCTCGGTGAAGCGGCAAGAACCTTTACATTAAACCACGGGTGGTTTTCAAGCAGAGTAGCAAAACGCTGTCCTACCATACCCGTTGCACCGATGATACCTACGTTATACTGTTTCATAAAAAACATCTCCTTGTAAATTTTTACAAAAATAATAAAAACCTGTTGCAAACAGGTTCACCATACGTTATAATAGAAATACCGGCATACAGAAATTTATATGCAGATAGCCCTCCATCATTGTATGATGACAGTCAAAAGCCTGTTAAGCCAGTGACCAGAACTGAATTTACCAAAAACAGTCCTTCGGCGGTCGCACCTTTCGCTGAATATCAAAGGACCGGTTATCCGATATTCAGGTACTATTTTTAACCGCACCTCTACCTTGTCTATAATAATATCACTTTAGTTTTATTATGTCAAGTGATTTTGAAAATTTTTTAAAGGAGAATGAATATGTGGAACTGGGAAAAGATACTCTTCTGCAAGATAAGCTACATGAACTGGTATAAGGGAATAGACAACGGTAAAGGATATAAAAAAGATATACCATACAGCAAAAACGCTTATACAATGCGGACAGGTCATGCTGGTGAAGAGTATAATTTCAAGATACAAAATTTGCATGGCAATGAAGCCTGTTTCGGATTTGTTGAAACAAAATCAACAAATGGTAAAGAAGCCAATCAGATTCACATTGAAAATATCATTGGCTGCAAAGAGCTTAAAAATGAAGTCATGGCGGATGATGTGCTTGTTGTGTGGTTTGCACCTAATCCAAGTGAAAAAAATGCCATATCTGTTGTAGGTTGGTATAAGAAAGCTGTTGTATTCCGTGAATATCAGTCTTTTGATAACATTGAATATGATTTCAATATACTTGCATGGACAACGGATTGTGTTCTTCTTCCAGATGGTAAAAGACGGAGACTGGAATGGAAAATCCCAAAAAGTTTTAATTTCGGAGAGGCTCACGTACGTTATCCGAAACCCGAAGATAAAGAATATATCAGCAGACTTATGAACAATATAAATAACTATCACGACGATAACTGGCTTTACAGATATCCCGATAAAATATAAAGGAGAAAATAATGTTTAAATTACTTAAAACCGAAAATAAAGCACGTCGCGGACAGGTTGAAACCGTCCACGGCACTTTTCAGACACCCTGCTTCATGAACGTCGGTACAGCTGCCGCTATAAAGGGCGGTATATCGTCGGTTGACCTCAAAGAACTGAAAACACAGGTAGAACTCTGCAATACATATCATCTGCACTTACGTCCGACTGACAAAGTTATAAAACAGATGGGCGGTCTGCACAGGTTCATGAACTGGGACAAGCCTATTCTTACCGATTCAGGCGGTTTTCAGGTGTTTTCACTTGCAAAGCTCCGCAAGATAAAGGAAGAGGGCGTTTATTTTGCGTCGCACATAGACGGTCACAGAATTTTTATGGGACCTGAAGAAAGTATGCAGATACAGTCCAATTTAGGTTCTACAATTGCTATGGCTTTTGACGAGTGCATAGAAAACCCGTCTCCATACAAATATGTGCTTAACTCTATTGAACGTACTACACGCTGGCTTTACCGCTGTAAAGAAGAAATGGCACACCTGAACAGTCTGCCCGACACAATAAACAAACATCAGATGCTTTTCGGAATAAATCAGGGTTCTACTTTTGACGACCTGCGTATAAAACATATGGAGGATATAGCAAAACTTGACCTTGACGGCTATGCTATCGGCGGACTTGCCGTCGGTGAGGAAACTTCCGAAATGTACCGTATTATAGACGTTGTAGAGCCTTATATGCCCGTAAACAAACCACGCTACTTAATGGGTGTCGGTACTCCGTCCAACATCATTGAAGCAGTTGCAAGGGGTGTTGATATGTTCGATTGTGTTATGCCGAGCAGAAACGCACGTCATGCCACTGTTTTCACATGGAGCGGTATAATGCACCTTGGTAACAAGTGTTACGAAACCGACCCACGCCCAGTTGACGAGCAGTGCGACTGTCCGACGTGCCGTAACTTTTCAAGAGCTTATATACGTCATCTTTTCAAAGCTAACGAACAGCTTGCAGGCAGACTTGCCGTTCAGCATAATCTTTACTTTTATAATACCCTTACAGAAAAAATCCGTGAAGCCATTGATAACAACACGTTTGAACAGTTCAGAGGCAAATACTCCGAACTGCTTGCAACAAGAATCTAAGGGGGACTTATATGGAACTTTCAGCCTTTTTCAAAAGCGTGATAGATGCAGACGATATGCCTGTTGTTATATGTGATACAAATCATACTGTTATTTACATGAATCCTTCCGCCGTTGAAAGATACAAAAAACGTGGCGGTACTTCACTTGTCGGACGTTCACTGCTTGAATGTCACAACGATAAATCAAATATTATGATAAAGAAAGTTGTTGAATGTTTTGAAAAAAGTGCGGAAAACAACAGGATTTTCACATTCCACAACGAAAAGGAAAACAAAGATGTATACATGATTGCACTGCGTGACGACAACGGAAAACTTATCGGATATTACGAAAAACATGAGTGCCGTAATACCGAAACATCACCACGCTACAATATGGACTGAAACATATGAATAATACATTAACTAAATATAAACTTGGTGATTTAATAACTCAACGACGTGAAAAAAATAATAACAGCGAAAATCTGCCAATCAGTGGCGTTTCAAAAAGCAGAAAGAAGCAGATACATCACTATATAATATGTTTTATCGTGGAGATTTTATTTTCAATCCTGCCCGTATGGAACTTAATTCAATTGCTTATAATGATAAATATGATAAAGCAATCTGCTCATCTCTTTATGAAATTTTTTATGTTCATAGAACTGACCTCATTATTCCTGAATTTCTCGCACTGATTATAAAACAAAACTGGTTCAAAATATATTGCGAATTTTTAGGACAAGGTTCAGCAAGAGAATATTGTAGATTTTCAAAAATATCAGAAATTGAAATTGAATTTCCTGATATTGAAAAACAGCAAAAAACCGTTAGGACATACAAAATCATAACAGACAGAATTGTACTGAAAAAAAAGATAAATGATAATTTAGATATACAGGCAAAAACAATATATCAAAATATTTTTGTTACCAATCCTTCTACTGAATGGAAAAAAGGCACATTAAGCGATTTATTAACAGTAAGGTATGGAAAAAATCATAAAATGTTAGATGATGGAGATATTCCACTTTATGGTTCAGGCGGTATTATGCAATATGTTGAAAAAGCATTATACACCAGAGAGTCTGTATTAATACCCCGAAAAGGTTCATTGAATAATGTAATGTATATTAATAAACCGTTTTGGTCAGTTGATACAATGTTCTATACCGAAATGAAATATTGTAATGTTGCAAAGTATGTTTATTTTTTTATCAGAGAAAAAGACTTGGCGGGAATGAATACAGATTCAGCAGTTCCAAGTATGTCTGCTGAGACTATTCATTCTATGAAACTATATCTGCCTGATAAGAATACACTTGAAAAATTTGAAAGATTATTACAGCCTATTTTTAATTGCATAGAAAAAAATAAT